>NZ_CFIFWG010000094.1:0-11773 GCF_984466335.1 Roseitalea sp.
CCGCGGTGTTTTCCTCGCCGCGGCGAAAAACCCTGTCCATCAATCCGCTCCCATCTAAAGACAAACCGCTCTAGGGGCCGGCCAGCGCCACAGCGATCACGATTCGGAACTGCTCGGCCAATTGGCGCGCCGCGCGCTCCTCGGCATCACGCCCGGCGCGCAGATTGGCAAATTCCTGCCCGCTTTGATCAAAGGAGGCAGTGGCGGTGCGCGTGCGCGCGGCGACGACGGCGCCATCGCCGATGCGCGACAGGGTGAGGACACCCGTCAGGGCCACGCGTTTCGCGCTGATTCTGGTCGACCCGTCGGGCGCTGTCGTCATGAACACGTCCTGAACCGAAGGGGTTGCCGTAATCCTTGCCGAATGGGTCGGCACCGAGCTGGCTTCTCCGCCCTGATAGAGCAGGAAAATCAAATGGTTGCGGACTTTCTGGGCGACCCGATCGTCAACGTCATCGACACGTATGGCCGCCAGCGGCGCCGCTTGAGCCGACGGATCGGAGGCCGTGTTCGGATAGAGCGGCCGCACCGTGCAGCCGGCAAGCAATGCCATGGTGCCCAGAAGGGCAGCGCGACGGGCGATCGGGATGTTGCTGTGCTTGTCCATTACACGACTATATTGACGATGCGGCCGGGCACCACAATCACCTTGTTGGGCGCGGCCCCACCAAGGTGACGCTGGACGAACTCCAGCGCCAGGACGGCGCTTTCCACGCCGGCCCTGTCGGTGTCCCGCGCGATTTCCAGTTCGCCGCGTTTCCTGCCATTGATCTGCACGGGAAGCGTAACGGTTTGGTCGGCAACCAGCGCCGGATCGAAGGCGGGCCACGGCGTTTCGGCGACCATCGCCTCATGGCCGAGCGCGGTCCAGCATTCCTCGGCCAGGTGCGGGGCGATCGGCGCGACGAGCTGGATGAGGATGGACAACACCTCATGGGCGGCGGCCTTGTCGGCGCCCGAACCCGATCGCGCCGCATGATCGATCGGCGGTGCCACGGCGTTGACCATTTCGTGGATGCGCGCGATCGCCTTGTTGAAGGCGAGCCGCTCGAAATCCTCGCCGACGCCCTTGAGCGCCTTGTGCGCGGCCTTGCGCATCCGTGTCGCGCCGTCCGATGCCACGGCCGGATTGCCCGGTGCGATGGCCGGCGCCGCGCCAACGACAAGGCGCCAGAGGCGCTGGATGAAACGGTGCGCGCCTTCAGCGCCGGCGTCAGTCCATTCAACGTCCCGGTCGGGCGGCGAATCGGACAGCATGAACCAGCGCGCCGTATCGGCCCCGTAGCTTTGGGTGATGTCCTCGGGCCCGATCGTGTTCCGCTTGGACTTGGACATCTTTTCAAGTCCGCCGATGGCGACCGGTGCTCCGGTTTCGGCGTGATACGCCCTGCGGTCGGCGGCGACGCCCTCGATCCGGACCTCGGCCGGATCGAGCCATTGGCCATCGTCGGCCTTGTAGGTTTCGTGGACCACCATGCCTTGGGTGAACAGGCCCTTGAACGGCTCGTCGACCTTCATGTGACCGGTGCGGTTCATGGCACGGGCGAAAAAGCGCGAATAGAGCAAATGCAGGATCGCATGCTCGATGCCGCCGATATACTGGTCGACCGGCAGCCAGGCATTGGCCGCGTCCGGATCGGTCGGCGCCTTTTCGCGCGGTGCCGTGAAGCGGGCGAAATACCAAGACGAATCGACGAAGGTGTCCATCGTGTCGGTCTCGCGCCGGGCCGGCTTTCCGCAAGCAGGGCAGTCGGCATGCTTCCATGTCGGGTGATGGTCGAGCGGATTGCCGGGCCTTTCGAACGAGACGTCGTCGGGCAAGGTGACGGGAAGCTGGTCCTTCGGCACGGGCACGAGACCGCAGGCGTCGCAATGGACCACCGGGATCGGGCAGCCCCAGTAGCGCTGACGCGAAATGCCCCAGTCGCGCAGCTTGAACCGGACCTGACGTTTCCCTTGCGGTTTGCCGGCTAAATCCCTGGCTTCGAGACGGTCGGCGATCACATCGAACGCGGCTGCCGGCGTCAGGCCATCCAGGAACGAAGAGTTGATCATCGTCCCCTCGCCGGTCCAGGCCTCGTCCCCGATCGCGAAACCGGCTGCATCGGCCTCGGGCGGCAGCACGACGGGAACCACCGGCAGATCATAGGCGCGCGCGAAATCGAGGTCGCGTTGATCGCCCGAGGGGCAGCCGAAGATCGCGCCGGTACCATAATCCATGAGCACGAAATTGGCCACATAGACCGGCAGCTCCCAGCCCTCGTCGAAAGGGTGCCGGACCCTTATGCCGGTGTCAAAGCCCCTCTTGTCGGCCGTTTCCAGCGCGGCGACGGAGGTGCCCATGCGGCGGCACTCCTCGCAGAAGGCGGCAAGTTCGGGGTTCGCCTCGGCGGCTTTCCTTGCGAGCGGATGGTCCGCGGCGACCGCCATGAAGGAAGCGCCGAACAGCGTGTCCGGCCGCGTGGTGTAGACCTCAAGCTCGGTCTCGCCGGCGGGCGCGCTCTGTTCGACCAGCGCCCAGCGCATCGACAGGCCCTCGGACCGGCCGATCCAGTTGCGCTGCATCGCACGCACCTTGTCGGGCCATTGGCCGAGCGCGTCGATGGCGTCGAGCAGATCCTGGCTGAAATCGGCGATCCTGAAGACCCATTGGGCCAATTCGCGCTGCTCGACCTCGGCGCCCGAGCGCCATCCCTTGCCGTCGATCACCTGCTCGTTGGCAAGAACGGTCCGGTCCACCGGGTCCCAGTTCACCTTGGAGACGCGCCGTCCGACGAGGCCGGCCTCAAGGAAGTCGACGAAAAGCATCTGCTGGCGGTGATAATAGTCGACATCGCAGGTGGCGAATTCGCGGCTCCAGTCGATCGACAGGCCCATCAGCTTGAGCTGGGCGCGCATCGTGTCGATGTTCCGATAGGTCCAGTCGCGCGGATGAACCCTGTTCTGCATCGCCGCGTTCTCGGCCGGCATGCCGAAGGCGTCCCAGCCCATCGGGTGCAGCACATTGTAGCCCATGGCGCGCTTGTGGCGCGCGACGACATCGCCCATGGTATAGTTGCGCGTATGGCCGATATGGATGCGTCCGGACGGGTAGGGAAACATTTCGAGCACGTAATATTTCGGGCGCGGATCGGCATTGTCGGCCGAAAACAGACCGGCCTCGTCCCAGGCCTTCTGCCATCTGGGCTCGGCGGCGCGCGGATCGTAACGTTGGGTGCTCATGAATGTCCGGACAGAGGGTGGCCGGCCGGTGCGGCCGGGCTTGAAATCGGCGCGCGCCCGTGCACTTGAGAGGCAGGGGCGCGCCGGTGTCATGCCGCCAAACGCGCACAGCGTCAACCGCGGGCGCCAAAGAGCGCGGGCGCCGAGAAGCCGGAGAGACAATGGGCGAACCATCCAAGAGGGGCGAACCATCCAAGACAAAGGCGGACATTGCCGCCCGGACAGGGAGCGTGGCGCGCCTTGAAGCGGTTCGCGGGGCGGTCGGGGCAGCTGCCAGGCAGGCAGGCCGCGATGCCGCCGAGGTGACGCTCGTCGCGGTCAGCAAGACGTTCGGACCCGAGGCGATCGCGCCGGTGCTGGACGCCGGACACCGTGTCTTCGGCGAGAACCGCGTGCAGGAGGCGCAGGCCAAATGGCCGGATCTGCGCGCGCGTTACGCCGGCATCGCGCTGCATCTGATCGGACCCTTGCAATCGAACAAGGCCGGCGAGGCGGTGGCGCTGTTCGACGTCATCGAGAGCGTGGACCGGGAAAAGATCGCGCGGACGGTCAGACGCGAAATGGACAGGCAGGGACGCAGGCCGCGGCTCTATGTGCAGGTCAACACGGGCGAGGAACCGCAGAAGGCCGGCGTTGCGCCCTCGCATACGGCACGGTTCGTCGCCT
This sequence comes from Roseitalea sp., assembly GCF_984466335.1. Taxonomy (NCBI): domain Bacteria; kingdom Pseudomonadati; phylum Pseudomonadota; class Alphaproteobacteria; order Hyphomicrobiales; family Ahrensiaceae; genus Roseitalea; species Roseitalea sp. The sequence goes on from NZ_CFIFWG010000094.1 coordinate 3,889, forward strand.
TTTGCCGCGACGAACTGGAACTTGAGATCGAGGGTCTGATGTGCATCCCGCCCTTCGGCGAAAACCCCGGTCCGCATTTCGCGCTTTTGAAGAAACTCGCCGCCCGCTGCGGGCTTGAAGGTTTGTCGATGGGCATGTCGGGCGATTTCGAGACGGCCATCACGTTCGGCGCGACGAACGTGCGCGTGGGATCGGCGATTTTCGGCGAACGCTGAGAGGCGCAGAGCTTTTTTGCGGCGTCCATGCCTGACTTTCGGCCGCGAATCCGGCACTGTCCGCTCGGGCGCGTCGGCCACACCTTTCAGGCCGACCCTTCAGCAAGGGGAAATCGGATATGACACTGAAGCGGGTCAGACTTGGCATGCTCGCGCTTGCCACGATGGGCGCAACGCCTGCCATGGCGGCGGGGTGCATCACCAGCCAGGGCGAGTTCGCGGCCTACAAGCAGGCCCTGGGACAGCAGGCCGCCGCGGCCGGGGTCGGGCAGCGCGGCATGCAAGCCCTGCGAGAGGCGCGGCTCTCGGGAATCACGTGGCGGTTTGAATCCAACCCGTCCTCGCAGACCGGCACGCTGCATCGCAGTCCCGAACAGTTTCTCCGGTCCCGTTTTTCGAGCGTCGCTTCGTTCGTATCCGGCGCCAAGCGGCGACTGGAACAGAAAGCGGGGCTTTTTCAGGCGCTTGAGCGCCAATATGGCGTGCCCGGCTCGATCCTGGTGTCGATCTGGGGCTATGAGACATCGTGGGGCGGCTATACCGGCGCAACGCCGATCGTCGACGGAGCGGTGACGCTGGCGTCCTATTGTCGCCGCCATCCCCGCTTCGAGGACGATGCGATCGCGGCGTTGCATCTCGTCGATCGCGGCGTGATCTCCTCGGGCAGCCAGGGCGGCCCCTCCGGCGAACTTGGCCATATGCAGTTCCTGGCCGGCAACTGGGTCCGGTTCGCCACCGATGGGAACGGCGACGGCCGCGCCGATCCCAACAATGCGGCCGACGCGCTGGCCACGGCGGCGAATATGCTGTGGCGCAACGGATGGAGCGCCGGTCATCCCTTTACCGAGGGGACGACCAATTTCGGCGTGCTTTCGGCCTGGAACGATAGCGGCAACTATCAGCGCGCGATCGCCTACGCCGCCAGCCTGATCGACCGGTGACGGCGCCGCGCCCGCGCGCGTCGTGTCAGCACAAAAACCCGCGCTTGCCGTCGCAGGCGCGGGCCGCGATCCGTAGAAGACAGGTTCAGTCCTGCTTGGGCGCCAGAACCTGTCGGCCGCGATACATGCCGGTCTTCAGGTCTATATGGTGCGGGCGGCGCAGTTCGCCCGATGCCTTGTCCTCGACATAGACCGGGTTCTTGAGCGCGTCGGACGAGCGGCGCATGCCGCGCTTGGCGCGGGTGACCTTCCTTTTTGGCACTGCCATTTTGTCTTGCTCCAGATCGTGCGCAGCGGCGATATGGCCGGAAACCGGCGGCCATCGAACCGTCATGCGCGGAAAAGTGGCCGCGCTATACACAATCAGGGCCGGTTGGGGAAGGGCCCGGGCCCCGAATTTGGCAGGCTTCAGACGGGCAGGCAGTCCACATAGGCACCCGATTGCGCGGCACGGCGCTCAATGATGTCGGCGACATGGTTCATCCCGCCGCTCGGTCTTGCGGGATCGCGCAGGCGCGGGTTGGGCAGCGTGACGGCGAGCAGCGCCGACTGGCGCGCGGTCAGAGCCTCGGGCGCGCGGCCGAAATGGTGCGCGGCGCCGGCCTTGATGCCGAACTGGCCCGACGGACCCCACTCGGCGATGTTCAGATAGATTTCCATGACCCGCTCCTTGGGCAGGACCAGATCGATCCAGATCGCGATGGGCACCTCAAGGCCCTTTCGGATCAGCGACCGGCCCTGCCAGAGAAACAGGTTCTTGGCCGTCTGCATGGTGATGGTCGAGGCGCCGCGCGGCCGCTCGCCTTCCAGGGCATCGTCGATGACCGCCCGCAATTCACGCAGATCCAGGCCGTTATGGGCGCAGAAGCGGCCGTCTTCGGACATCAGGACGGATTGGTAGAGCCTGGGCGCGACATCCTCGATGCCGATCCATTGGCGGTCGACGGGCTGGCCGGTCAGCACGCGCGACATCATCAGGGTAGACACCGGACGGACGGCATCGATGCGGTAGACGAGCGTCAGGACCAACGGCGGCAGCGCAAGGACCAAAAGCATGACAAGCATATAGAAGACCAGGCGCCGAGGCCGCAGACCGAACCTTCGGCGCTTGCGGTCGGCGCGGTTCCGGCGCTGGTCGGGCGTGCGTGCGCCACCGTCCGCCGCACCGTCTCCGGTGCGGCCGCGGGGGCGCTTTTCACCCTTCGATCTTGTCCGCGCCGCGCTCACGCGCGGGCCGATCCGGTCGTCAATTCAGCTTCGGGCATGTGTTCGGTCACCAATGGGCAGCCTGCCGTGGCCATGCGGCACGCTTATTGCAGATCGGCATCGAAAACGCCAAAAGCAAGCCATGACGGACCATGATCTTTTCCGCAGCGCCCTGTCGGCGCGCGCAAGCCGCATCGACAGACATCTCGATGCCATCCTCGGCGCCGATCCCCGCGCGCAGGAGATCGTCCGCCCCGAGCAGCTGCTGGCAGCGATGCGCCATGCCGTCCTCAATGGCGGCAAGCGCCTGCGACCTTTCCTGGTGTTGGAAGTCAACGCCCTGCTCGGCGGTGCCGATGCGGCCGCGCTCGATGCGGCCGCCGCCTTCGAATGCGTTCATTGCTATTCGCTTGTGCATGATGATTTGCCGGCTATGGACGACGACGACCTGCGGCGCGGACAGCCGAGCGTGCATATCGCTTTCGACGAGGCGACGGCGATCCTTGCCGGCGACGCGCTGCTGACCATGGCGTTCGATCTGCTGGCCGCGTCCGAGGCACCGGGCCTTACGGCGGCCGCGCGCGGCGATCTGGTCGTGCTCTTGGCGCGGGCGGCGGGTCTTGGAGGCATGGCCGGCGGACAGATGCTCGATCTGATGCACGAGAGCATGCCCGCCGACGCGCCCACGGTCACGACCATCCATGCCATGAAGACCGGCGCGTTGATCGGGGCGGCGTGCGAAGCGGGTGCGATCATCGCCGGCGGAACGGAACGCGAGGCAATGCGCCGGTTCGGCGCCCTGATCGGCCTTGCCTTTCAGCTAGCCGACGATCTCCTGGACGTGACGGCCGATGCGGCGGCGATGGGCAAGGCGACCGGCAAGGACGAGGCGGCCGGAAAGAAGACGCTCGTCCGGATGCATGGCATGGACTGGGCGCGGGGGAAGCTGGACGCCTATGTCGCCGAGGCCGAGGCGCTGCTTGCGCCTTATGGCGGGCGGGCGTCGGTGCTGCGCGAAGCGGCGCGATTCATCGCGCGTCGAACCTGCTAGAACGGCTTGACGATCACAAGAATGACGGCCGTCACCATCGCCAATGTCGGCACTTCGTTGACGATCCGCCAGTGCCGCGCGGACTTTTCATTGCGTCCGTCGGCGAATGCACGAGCCGAAGCGGCCAGGTAGCCATGTGCCCCGGTCAGCATCAGAACCGCGGCCATCTTTGCGATGAACCAGCCCGATGTCAGATGGCCCGCTTCCCAGGCCAGCCATAGCCCGAGAACCCACGAGACCAGCATGGCGGGCGTCATGATGACCTTGAGGAGCCGGCGCTCCATGACGGCAAAGGTCCGGTCCTGAACCGAGCCCGGTTCGGCATCGCAATGATAGACGAACAAGCGCGGCAGATAGAGCATGCCCGCCATCCACGAAATCACCGCGATGACATGGACCGCCTTGATCCAGTCATAGCGCGCGCCCGGCGATAACAGGAAGATGAGAGCGCCAAGGGCCAGGAAAACGGCGAGCGCGGCCGCTGCCCGCATCCCCGCCTTGCGTCCCTTTCCGGCCGAGGTTTCCGGTTGCGTGGATGTCATCGGTCCATGGTGGAATGTTCGCTCACCCCTTCCCCCTCACCAGATCGACCAGATACGCCATGTCGTCCGGGTCCGCCTGCGGCGTGATGCCGTGCCCGAGATTGAAGACGAACGGGCCTTTTCCCAGCGCATCGACGATCCGGCCGACGCCTTCCCGGATCGCGTCCCGCCCGGCCACAACGCGCAGCGGATCGAGATTGCCCTGCACCGGGCCCTCCTTCTGCATATCTGCGGCCATATCGAGCGGCACGGTCCAGTCGAGCGCGATCATATCCGCCCCGGTTTTCTCGCGATAGGCGCGATATTGGCAGCCGGCCCCCTTTGGAAAGGCGATCACGGGTGTTCCCGGCCGTTCCCGCTTGACGGTCTCGATCATCGTGCGGACCGGGCGCACGCAACACCGCTCGAAGGCATCCTGGTCGAGAACGCCGGCCCAGCTGTCGAAGATCTTGACCGTGTCCGCGCCGGCGTCGATCTGCGCGATCAGATATTGCGCCGAAGCTTCGGCGAGGATCGCAAGCAGCCGTTCGAGCACGCCGGGGTCGCGGTAGAGCATCAGCCGCGCGGGTGCCTGGTCCGGCGTGCCATGGCCGGCGATCATATAGGTGGCCACCGTCCAGGGCGCGCCGCAAAAACCCAGCAAGGCCGTTTCCGCCGGCAGTTCGGCGCGCAATCGCCGCACCGTCTCAAAGACCGGCGACAGATGGTCGAGAACGCCGGAGACATCGAGCGTTTCGACCTCTTCGGCATTCACCGGTCGCATGCGGGGTCCTTCTCCCTGCACGAACGTCACGTCGCGATCGAGCGCGTCGGGAATGACCAAAATGTCCGAGAACAGGATCGCCGCATCGAAGCCGTAACGGCGGATCGGCTGCAACGTGGCCTCAACGGCCAGATCGGGCGTGTAGCAGAAATCGAGGAAGCTCTTCGCCTTGGCGCGCGTCGCCCTGTATTCGGGCAGGTACCGGCCTGCCTGACGCATCACCCAGATCGGCGGCGGCGTCAGCGTCGCGCCCCGCATGACGTTCAGCATGTTCGGTTCGACCATGCGGTGTCCTCCCTTTTCCTCGGCCTCTTCAAGGAACAGATGTCTAACGGAAGGTTTTTGATTTTTCTATGAGTCTGTGGGTTGCGGGCATGTTTCCTCGATCCCCGGCCATGCACCGCAATTCCACAGCCATCAACGGGGACATTCGGGCGCCGGAGTGGATATCCCCAATTGGGCTGAAATGAAAATTATCAAGTAAATCAATATCTTCCAAAGATCCGCATGCTCTTTTCCTGTAAGTAGCCTGTGAACTGTCGCGGATCGTCACGATCCCCCATCCTTGCGTTCGTCTCGCCCGCGCGCTCAATTCAAACCGTCCATGTGGGCATGATCCGCCCTTCTCCCCTGGCGCGGCGCGCGCGCCGCAAGGTTCGCCGGCTCGTCAACAGCATTGTCCCCAGCGCGGGCCGCGCCGGCCATCGATGCTTGACAGCTTGCGCTCGATTCGCGGTCGCGCTAGGCCCTGTCCACATGAGCCCGGTGGATTTGGTATGAGACGATTTGGTTCGACACATCCGGCGTCGACACGCATGTCATGACCCTCGTGCTCGCCTCGACCAGCCCCTACCGCGCCGCGATCCTGCGCGATGCGGGAGTGGCCTTCGATGCCCAGGCCGCCAGTGTGGACGAGCGCGCCGTCGAGGCGCCGTTCCTTGAGGCGGGCCTTGATCCGGCCGGCCTGGCTCAGCTTCTCGCCGAAGCCAAGGCGACCGACGTTTCCGCGCGCCGGCGCGGCGCGCTGGTTCTGGGCGCCGATCAGACGATGGCGCTGGACGGCGCGCTGTTGCACAAGCCGGCCGACATGCGCGAGGCGCGCTCGCGGCTTCTGGACATGTCCGGCAGGGTGCACACGCTCAACAGCGCGCTGGCGATCGTGCGCGATGGCGAGACGGTCTGGCGGCATCTGTCCGTCGCCCAGATGCATGTCCGCACGCTCTCGCCCTCCGTGGTCGACCGCGCGCTCACCAGTGTGGGTGCCTATCAGGTCGAAGGCGAGGGCATCCAGCTCTTCGACAGGATCGATGGCGACCACTTCACCGTGATCGGCCTTCCTCTCCTGCCGCTGCTGGCCGAACTGCGCGATCTGGGCGCGCTCGATGGTTAGGACGGTGCATGCCTTCGTCGCCGGCCATCCCGTCGGCCATTCGCGCTCGCCGCTGATCCATGCCCACTGGCTCGCCGAACTGGGAATCGACGGGCGCTACGAGGCGCTCGACATCGCGCCCCGGCAGTTTCCCGCCTTCATCACCGGCCTTCCGGGGTCGCGCTGGACCGGAGGCAACGTCACCATCCCGCACAAGGAAGCGGCCTTCGCCGCCGTCGCGATGAGGGACCGGGCCGCCGAGGCGATCGGCGCGGTGAACACGGTCTGGCGCGAGGGCGCCCGCTGTGTCGGCGGCAACACCGATGCATATGGGTTCTCAGCCAATCTCGACCGGCAAACGCCCGGCTGGCGCGATGGCGGCCGCGCCCTGGTGATCGGCGCGGGCGGGGCCAGCCGGGCCGTGCTGCACGCCCTGCTCGAAGCGGGCTATGGCCGCATCGACCTTGCCAACCGCACCGTCGACCGCGCCCGCGCGCTCGTCGAGCGGTTCGGGCCGGCGATCCGCCCCGCTCCGCTCGATGCCGTCGCCCCATTGGCGGCCGAGGCGGATCTGCTCGTCAACACGACTGCGCTCGGCATGGCCGGCCAGCCGCCCCTGACCCTCGACTTCGCCGGCGTCAAGGACGGCACGATCGCCGCGGACATCGTCTATATTCCCCTCAGGACACCGTTTCTTGCGGCGGCCGGAGCGCGCGGCCTGCGCACGGCCGACGGTCTGGGCATGCTTCTGCACCAGGCCGTGCCGGGCTTCGAGCGCTGGTTCGGCGCGCGGCCCGCGGTGACGGACACGCTGCATCGGCTTCTCGTCGCCGACCTGGAGCGGCACGCCGCCGGCGATGGGGCCCTGGCATGATCCGGCTCGGTCTTACCGGGTCCATCGGCATGGGCAAATCGACCACCGCCGGCATGTTCGTCGAGGCCGGCATTCCCGTCCACGATTCCGACGCCGTCGTCCATGAACTCTATGCCGGCAAGGCCGCGCCCGCGATCGAGGCGGCCTTTCCCGGAACGGTTCGCGACGGTGCCGTCGACCGCGCCGCTCTTGGCGAACGGGTGCTTGGGGATCGGGCCGCGCTGGCGCGGCTCGAAGCAATCGTCCATCCGCTCGTCGCCGAAGCCGAAGCCGCCTTTGTCCGGGCGGCGCGCGCCAGGGGCGACACGCTCGTCGTGCTCGATATCCCGCTCCTGTTCGAGACCGAGGCGCTCGACCGCGTCGACAAGGTGCTGGTCGTCTCCGCGCCCGAAAAGGTCCAGCGCGAACGCGTGATGGCCCGCACGGGCATGACCGAGGCCAGGTTCGAGGCGATCCGCGCCAGGCAGGTGCCCGACCAGGTCAAACGGGCGCGGGCTGATTTTATCATCGACACTTCGCTTGGCACCGACTGCGCCCGCGCCAAGGTCGCCGACCTGATCGGCGTGCTCGCGCCGCGCCCGGCCGATCACGTCTGACGCCGCTTTCTTTGGACCGCCGTTCCGAGCCCTTGCGGTGACCCCGTCCCCTCCCCATCATGGGTCGGCCGGCAAACCCGTGGAGCCTTCATGCGCGAGATCATCTTCGACACTGAAACGACCGGGCTGGACAGCCAGGCCGACCGGATCATCGAGATCGGCGCCGTCGAACTCGACAACCGGTTCCTGACGGGCCGGTCGTTCCACGTTCTCGTCAATCCCGACGGGCGCGAGGTGCACCCCGAGGCGCTCGCCGTGCACGGTATCTCGAACGCCATGCTTTCCGACAAGCCGCGCTTTGCCGAAATCATCGACCAGTGGTTCGAAT
>NZ_CFIFWG010000095.1:0-11669 GCF_984466335.1 Roseitalea sp.
GCAAAGCCCAGCCTGCGGTAGAGCGCGCGGGCGGGAGGGTTTGCTTCGTCGACTACAAGGAAGACGGCGGACAGGCGCTCGCGATGGGCGTGGGCCAGCACCCGGTCCATCAGCCGCCGGCCGACGCCATGGCCCTGCCGGTCCGGGCTGACCGCGATGGTCAGGATTTCCGCCTCGTCGGCCGCCACGCGGGCCAGCACGAAACCGGCCATCGTCGCCCCGCGGGCGGCGGGCGCATGGGCGGCATAACCGAAGACGCCCGCCTTGCCGATCAGGTCGGCGATCTCGCCGTCGGTCCATGGGCGCGCGAAGGTCGCCGCATGGATGTCGGCCGCGCAAGGCGCGTGCTCGCCCGCGAGCGGGCCGACGGCGATGTCGCCGGCGCCCCAAAGGGTCTGAAGCCACCTCACGGCGCGTCCGCTCCGGCGGCCCGGCGCGGCAGGATATGGCCCGCCTGCGGCTTGGCGTCCGCACCGCGCAGATAGAGCGGAGAGGGCGGATGAGAGAAGCGGTGCGCGGCGCGCGCGACCGCCTCGATATCGCCGACCGGCCGATCGACGGCGACAGGCGATGCAAGCCCGGCGCGGCCCGCCGCATCGCCGGCAAGGCACGCGCAGCCGGGCCGGACATGGGCGGCGATGTCCACCTCGGGCACGGCGCGCGCCGCATCGAGCGGCGTGCCGTCCGCGGCGAAGTGTTGCAGGAAGATCTGGCCGCGCCCGCCACCGATCAGAACGGCGCAGGGGCCGTCCGGCCGCGCTTCGGCACCAAGCTGCACGGCGACCGTCTCAAGCGTCGTCACGCCGGTGACGGGCAGATCGCGCGCAAGGGCGAAGCCGCGCGCGGCGGCCACGCCCACGCGAATGCCGGTGAACGAGCCCGGCCCGATCGTCACGGCGATGCCGGTCAGGGCGGCGAAACCGATGCCGGCCTTGCGCATCACCTCGCCGACCATGCCCGTCAGCCGCTCGGCATGGCCGCGACCGATCTCTTCCTCGATCGCGGCAACAACCCGGTCCGCGCCCGCCTCGTAGAGGCATGTCGCGCAAAAGCGGGCGGCGGTGTCGATGACGAGAACGGCCATCGGGCCTTGCTATTGCGCGGCCGGGCGTCCGGCAAGACCCAACCGTCCGGTCAGCGCCGCAGCACGAGGACGCCGCAGGGCGCAAGGAGGGCCTCGCCCATCACGATCGCGCGCCCGGCGGCGAGCGGCGAGACGTCAACCGCCTCCGGCCCGTGGTTGAAGACATAGCGCAGATCGCCATTGTCCCGGACGCGAACGTCCCGGTGCAGATCGAGCGGCGCGATGCCGGCCGCATCGAGAAGCCGGCGGACGATGCGGTCGGCCAATGCCGCGTCGGGCCGCCCGGCCAGATAATGAACGCGGCCGTTCGACAGATGGGCCGGATGGCCGTCTTCGCTCGAAAGCTCGACCGAGACCGTATCGGCGTCGACGCGCACGAATTCGCGCCAGCCCTCGAATCGCGTGCCGTCGGCGAGGGCGACCGGCGCGAAGGGCGGCCGGCTTTCGACGCGCGTGACCGTGATGCCCGCCAGCGCCCGCAGGCGGCCCGGCGGCAGGTCGGGATGGATCCGGAAATCCGAGGTCTTCGAGCCCGTGCGCGGACCGATCAGCAGATGCGCGCCACCATCTTCAAGGGCCTGCGCGAGCGCGTCGGAAACGGCGAACAGGGACGGCAGGACGACGAGCCTGCGGCCGGCCACCGCTTGCGCCGAGGGCGGGACGACATCGACGCACACGCCCGCGCGCCGCAGCGCCCGATAGAACCGCAGCGCCATGTCGAGATGGGAGAAACCGGCGCCCTGCGGCTGGATGTCCCAGGCCCAGGCGCTCTCATAGTCGAAGATCAGCGCGATGTCGGCCCTGGCCGGCGCGGCCACCGCATCCAGTTCGGAAAGCTCCCGGCCGAGCTGCCGGCAGACATGCCATCCCTCGTTCCTGTCGCCATTGGGCAAAAGCAGCGCTTCGTGCATCTGCTCCTGGGCGAAGGGTGGCTGGCGCCAGCGGAAATAGGACACGACCTCGGCGCCGGCGGCGAACGCCTCATGGGCCCAAAGACGCAGCGCGCCCGGCGCGGGCGCGGGGTTGTGGGGCGCCCAGTTGACCGGGCCGGGCTGCTGCTCCATCACCCACCAGCGTCCGGCCTCGGCGCCGTTGCGAACCTGCCCGCAGGCCCGGTAGAGATCGTGGTGGAAGGCTTGGAAGTCCGGGTCGCCGACGCCCAGATAGCGCAGCCTGGTCGCTTCGTCCGCCCCGCCCCGGTCGAGAAAGCCGATCGGATAGGAATCCCAGGCGGCGATGTCCAGATCGGCGCTGACCGCATAATGGTCGAAGCCCGCTTCGGCTCCCATGAAATTGTGGCCGATCGCGCGACCTGGGGAATGGCGGCGGATGATGTCGGCCTGCGACCGGTTGAAGGCGACGACCTGGTCGGATGTGTAGCGGCGAAAGTCCATCGCATGGGACGGGTTCGGCTCGGTGACGGTCAGATTGGGCAGTTCGACCTCGCCGAACGCGCGATATTGCATCGACCAGAACACATTGCCCCACGCCTCATTGAGCACATCGACCGACTTATGCTTTTCGGCAAGCCAGGCGCGGAACCCCTCGCGCGCGGCGGCCGAATAGCTCAGCGCCGTGTCGTGACAGCCATATTCATTGTCGGTCTGCCAGGCTTCGAGCGCCGCGTGACCGCCATAGCGCCGGGCGAGCGCCTCGACGATCCGGGCGCATGCGGCGCGGTATCCGGGGTGCGAGAAACAGTAATGGCGGCGCGAGCCGAAACCGCGCGGCCGGCCCTCGGCGTCCAGCGCCAGCATGTCCGGCATGGCATCGACCAGCCATTTGGGCGGCGTCGCCGTCGGCGTGCCGAGCACGACCTTCAGCCCGGCCCCGGCGAGGACCTCGAACGCCTCGTCCATCCAGCCAAAATCGTAGCGGCCCGGCTCCGGCTCAAGCCGCGACCAGGCGAACTCGCCGATGCGCACATGGCTGATGCCCGCCTCGACCATCAGCGCGGCGTCGGTCGCCCAGCGTTCGGACGGCCAGTGTTCGGGATAATAGCAGGTGCCAAGGCGCTGCTTGCGGGGGATGGTCATGGCATGGTCCGGCGGCGGTCAGATCAGGACGGCGGGCTCGAAGCGCGGCGAGACCGGTCCGTCGAGCGTGACCAGCAGCGTGGCGCCCGCGTCCGGATCGGCGGCGCGGGCGTCCGCGTCCATATGCTCGAAGGCCGAGGTGACGGCGATGCGGTCGCCGCCGACGAAAGCGGGGCAGGAAGGCTGGGTGACCGGCAGGTCGACGGTGTCGAGGCGGCGCCCGTCCGGCGCATAGCAGTCGAGCGCCGAAGCGCCCCAGCGCGCGTTCCAGAGCCGGCCCTGGCCGTCGCAGATCGCGCCGTCTAGCCCGCCATCGCCGCCGCCATGGTCGAAGAAGACGCCCGGTTCGCCGACCGGCGCGCCATTGGCCGGGTCGACCGCGACCTTCATCAGCCGCTCCGTCTTCGTGTCGGCGAAATAGGCGGTTTCGCCGCCGGGCGAAAAGCAGATCGCGTTGGGAATGGTGATGCCGGAAAAGAGCCGTTCCAGCGTGCCGGCGAAATAGCGGTAGATGGCTCCCGCGCCCGGTTCGGCACCCGTGCCCATCGTGCCCAGCCAGAACGCGCCGGAGGGGTGAATCCGCGCGTCGTTCGACCGGGTGCGCGGATTGTCCGCCTCGATCGGCGCCAGCCGGGTCAGCTCGCCGCCGTCCCAGAGCCAAAGGCCGGTCTCGGTGAACAGCACGTCGCGGCCGTGCTCGGTGATCCCCATGGCGCTGGTCATCTCGGGCAGGGCGAGGACCGTCTCCTCGCCGGTCGCAAAATGGTGGGCGTGCCGACGCTTGCCGACGATGTCGAACCAGAACAGCGTGTCGCGGCGCGGGCAGTAATGGGGTCCCTCGCCCAAATGGCAGCGCGTTCCCGAAAGCATGTCAATCCTGGCCATCGTCACCGCTCCCGAAGACCGCGTCATAGGCCGCAACGGCCGCCACCGCGCGCGCATGGACCTCGCCCGCATCGAGACCCGGCGCATAGAGCGACGATCCAAGGCCGAAGGTGCGCACGCCGACCTTGGCATAGTCGGCGAAATGGGCATCCGCCACGCCGCCGACGGCACCGATCACGGTTTCGGGCGGCAGCACGGCGGCAATGGCCTTGATGCCGCCGGCGCCGAGCACGCTCGCCGGAAAGAACTTCAGCGCCGAGGCGCCCGACCGAACGGCGCGCAACGCCTCGGTCGGCGTGAAGACGCCGGGCATTGTGACAAGGCCGAGCGCGGCGGCGCGGGCCATCACGTCGACATCGATGTTGGGGGACACAAGAAGCCGGCCGCCGCTGTCGGCCAGCCGGTCCACGTCGTCCGGCGTCAGGACCGTGCCGGCGCCAACCAGCACCCGGTCGCCATGGTCGGCGGCGATGCGCGCGATCGAAGCGAACGGGTCGGGGGAATTGAGGGGCACCTCGATCGCCCCGAAGCCCGCCTCGACCAGCGCGGCGGCGATCGCGGGCGCCTCTTCGGGCCGCAACCCGCGCAGGATCGCGACGAGCCCGCGGTCAAGGCGCGGCCATGGCGCGGTCGCGCGGGCGGTCATCGGGCCACCGCCGCGGGCCGGTCGGCGCACAGCCGATCGGGCCAGACGTGGCGCGCTGCCACCTGAAGGCCCTCGCAGGCAAGCTCCTCGCCATCCATGGCTGTCGCATCGAACCCGGCAAGGCGAAGGGCGCGCAGATAGAGCGCCCCCAGCGTGCCTCCGCCGACCAGCGCCAGCCGGCCGGCAGGGCCGAACCGGGTCAGCGCGCCGGCAATGTCGAGACCGATGAGCGTGCCCGAAAGCGTGCCCAGCGCATGGCGCGCATCGGCGCCGGCCAGAAGCCCGCGCGCGCGCACCGCAAAAAGGCGCATCAAGGCGGTCGACGGCTCGTCGATGGATGCGCGAACGGCGGCCTCGAAGGCAGCCGTGTCGGCCTCCGCGTCGGCGCCGAGCGAATGGCGCAGCACCGATCCGGTCGAAAGGGCCGCGAACAGATCGCCGGTCAGCGCCGTCGCGAAGGCCGCGACCGTTGCGGCACCATCGGTGAGCCGCACCCATTTGGCGTGGGTGCCGGGCATGCAGACGAGCCCCTCGGCCGACGCTCCGGCCAGGCGCCCAAGACCCAGAAGCTGCGTCTCCTCGCCGCGCATCACATCGGGCGTTCGCGGCGAGCGGTCGGCGATTCCGGGCAGGATGCGCACATCGCGACGGGTGCCCCGCACGCGGACCGCCCGCGCGACGATCGTTTCGAGCCGCGCCGGCACGGAGACATAGGGCGCCTCCTGCCAGCCCTGCCGGCTGCCGACCATGCCGCACATCATGACCGGGACGTCGGCGCCGGCGCCCAGCTCGATCAGATGATGCTCCAATATGCCCTCGAAGGCGCGCGGGGCGGTCGCGCCCATGCCCTCGGCGCTGCGCGCGGCACGGATGACGCCCCCGTCGCGATCGAGCGCCCACAGGCGCAGGCGCGAGGTCCCCCAGTCGACGAGCACCGCCGCGATGGCACCGCGGGGCGTCACAGCAGACCTCCATCGGCGATGACGGTCTGGGCGGTCATGGCGCTGGAGGCGGCCGAGGCCAGGAACAGGCAAGGCCCGATCATCTGTTCGGGTTGCAGCGGCGCCTTCAGGCACTGGCGCTCCAGGAAAGCGGCGAGGGTCTCTTCGGTGACCCAGAGCGCCTTTTGACGCTCGGTCATGACCCAGCCGGGCGCCAAGGCATTAACGCGGATATTGTGCGGGCCAAGCTTGCCCGCCAGCCCCTTGGTGAGCCCGACGATGCCGGCCTTGGCGGCCGTATAGGCGGGCATGTCGCCGATGTTGAGCATGAAGGAGGTGGAGGTGAAATTGACGATCGCGCCGCCGCCGGACGCCTTCATGCCCTCGGCCACGGCCTGGGCGGTGAAGAAGGCATGACGCAGATTGATCGCCAAGCTCTTGTCCCAATAGGCGTCATCGACGCCGGCCAGCTCGTGCCGGTCGTCCCAGGCGGCATTGTTGACCAGAACCGTAATCGGGCCATGATCGCGCGCGGCCCCGTCGACGGCGGCGCGGATCGCCTCGATATCGGTCAGGTCGGCCTTGATATAAAGCGGCGCACGGCCGTAGCGGCCGCGCAGGTCCTCGGCGAGCCTTTCGCTCGCATCCTCTGCAATGTCGACGAAGGCCGTCCGCGCGCCCTGCGCGAGGAAGCCTTCGGTCAGCGCGGCGCCGATACCCGACCCGCCGCCAGTGATCAGGACCGAGGCGCCTTCAAGGTCGGGATAGGTTGGGGGATAGGTTGGAGTGTCTGCCATGGTATCCTTTGGTATCCTATGGGGCGGCGACCGTGGCGGCACGATCGTGCAGCCCGTGCGAAAGCCAAGCCCCGTGCGTTTCGATCAGCCTGTCGACCGCGTTCCAGATCTGGTCGAGATCCGGTTCGGCGCCGGTGTGCGGGTCCATCATGGCGGCGTGATAGATGTGATCGCGATTCTCCTCAAGCAGGGCGCGGACGGTCAGTTCCTGCACGTTGACGTTCGAGCGCATCAGCGCGGTCAGTTGCGGCGGCGCGCGCGGGCCTTTGCAGGATGTCGCCGACGATGTTCTTCATGAAGATGGTCGAGCCGGCGCCGATGAAGGCGATGAGCGGTGCACCGGACATGGATCAGCCCTTGGTCGCGCCGAGCGTCAGGCCGGCGATGAAATGCTTTTGCATCAGGAAGAACATGATCACCGGCGGCAGGGCCGCCAGCAGCGAGGCGGCGGAAATCAGTTGCCATTGCTGGACGAATTCGCCGTTGAGCGTGCGCACGCCGACGGTGATCGGCAGGTTCGCGTCATCCTGCAACATCACGGTGGCCCAGAAGAAGTCGTTCCAGATGAAGGTGAAGATCAGAACCGACAGGGCGGCGATGGCCGGCTTCACAAGCGGCATGACCAGATGCCAGAAGATCTTGAATTCGTCGACGCCCTCGATGCGCGCGGCCTCGATCAGTTCGAACGGCAGCGCCTTGATGAAGTTGCGCATGAAGAGCGTGCAGAAACCGGTCTGGAACGCGGCGTGGAAGATGACCAGGCCCGGGATCGTGTTCATCATCTCCAGCCGCACCGACAGATCGACGACCGGCAGCATCAGAATCTGGAACGGCACGAAATTGCCGGCGACGAAGATGAAGAACAGCGGCAGCGCCCAGCGGAACCGGTAGATCGCCAGTGCGTAACCGGTCAGACACGCCAGCGCCACCGACAGGACGACCGCCGGCAGGGTGATGATCAGCGTGTTGAGCATGTAGCGCAGCGCGTTGGGCTGGGCGAGCACCGTGCCGTAGTTTTCAAACAACGCCAATTCGCTGGGCACGCCGAACACATTGCCCGTCGCGATGTCGAGGGCCGGACGGATGGACGTCAGGAAGATCGCGAGCAAAGGCAAAAGCCAGACAAACAGCGCGACCGGCAGGGCCGCCTTGTAGGCGATTTGCGCAGCGGGAGAGGCTTTTTCGATCGGACGCGGGAACATCAGCGCCCCTCCCTTTCGTCCCGGTACATCTTCCACAGGAAGAAGCCGATATAGACGAGCATGATCGCGAACAGCACCACCGCGATCGCCGAACCGTAGCCGTAGCGCCCGACGCCCTCGCCCACCGCCTGATCGTACATGTAATAGGCCAGAACGTTGGTCGAGCCGAACGGGCCGCCCTGGGTCATGGTGGCGATCATGTCGAACGAGCGCAGCGCGCCGATGACCGTGACGACGACCGCCAGGAACGTCGCCGGCGCCAGTTGCGGCAAGATGACATGGCGCAGCATCTTCCAGCCACGGGCGCCGTCGAGCCGGCCGGCCTCGATCTGGTCGGGCGAGACATTGTTGAGCCCGGTCAGGTAGAGGATCATGCAATAGGCGATCTGCGGCCAAAGGCCCGCGGCGATGATGCCGAAGGTTGCGACATCCGGATCGCCTAAAATGTTGGGCGGATCGAGCGAGCACACGGTCGTGGGATTGCCGAGGATGTTTTGCGTTTCCTCGCAGAAGAACCAGCCCCAGATTTCGCCGACGAGCCCGAATTCGGGGTTGTAGGCCCAGGCGAAGATCAGCCCGACGACGACCTGCGAGATGACGAACGGAAAGAAGAACAGCGACTTGTAGATTCGGATGCCGGTGACGGTCTGGTTCAGGAACAGCGCGATGCCCAGCCCGATGGGGATGGCGAGCATGAAGAGCACGAGCCACAAAAGATTGTTCCACAGCGAGGTGTAGAAATTGGGGTCGCCGAGCAGCGTGCGGTAGTTCTGAAGGCCGACCCATTCGCCGGTCCACACGCCGTCGACGTCGCGCAGCCCGTCCCAGCGCGTGAACGAGTAGGAAAAGGACTGGAAGATCGGGATGATGACGTAGATCGCAAAGAAGATCAGCCCGATGGAAACGAACATCCATGGCGCCAACGTGATCCGGTTGCGCTTGTAATAGGCAGTGGAGGTGATCAGCACAAACGCCGACGCGATGACGGCGAGCAGCAGCGCAAAGCGCAGATAGAATGTCGGCACGCGGGCATCGCTGCGCTGCGCATAGCCCAGCCAGCC
This sequence comes from Roseitalea sp., assembly GCF_984466335.1. Lineage (NCBI taxonomy): Bacteria > Pseudomonadati > Pseudomonadota > Alphaproteobacteria > Hyphomicrobiales > Ahrensiaceae > Roseitalea > Roseitalea sp. The sequence continues at coordinate 8,653 of NZ_CFIFWG010000095.1, forward strand.
CTGGACCAGGCCGGGATCGATGACGAAGAACGAAAGCCACGCCGAGACAAGCAGAACCACGCCCGCGATCCCGGCACGGCCCGTGTCGGTCTCATAGCGTCTGGCCCGATAGCCCCCTGCGGTGACTTCTGCCGCGCCCGCCATGCCTGCTCCTCCGGGAAATCCGCCTGAACGCATCGGTGTCACGGACCCGCTATCCGGGCCCGGTGAGCACGTGCCTGCCGGCCAAAGACGATGGCCGGACCCGAAACGGGTCCGGCCGATCCGCAGCGCCTATCCTCAATAGACCTCGGCCTGGACCCGGTCGAGTTCGGCCAGCACCTCGTCCAGCGCGCCCGGATCGAGCATGAAGCGCTGGAAGCCTTCCATGCCGGCCTGCGCCATGGCGGCGGGCGCGTCCCGGTCGTAGAACTGGGCAAGACCGGTCGCCGTCGACAGCGTCTGCATGCCCTCAACGATGAACTTGTCGTCGGTGTTGATCGCGGCCGCCGCGTTGGGCGGCAACTGGCCGATCGCCTTGTTCCATTCGGACTGGACGTCGGGGCGGGCGACGAAGGCCAGGAACGTCCTGGCGTTCTCGACATTGGTGGCGTTGGCCGGAATGAAGAAGGCATCGGCCGGCGCCTCTTCGGCGCGCGGCAGGCCGGGCGTGATTTCCGGGAACCGGAAGAAGTCGATCTGGTCCTCGGTCAGGCCCGCATCCTTCATGCCCGAGACGGCGAAGTTGCCCATGACATACATGGCTGCATCGCCGTTGGCGAAGGGCGCAAGCGCTTCCTGCCAGCTCATCGTGGCGTGATTGTCGACGAAGGAACAGCGTTCGAGCATGGTTTCCCAGTTGGCGAACGTGGCGCGGATGCGGTCGTCGGTGTATTTGATCTCGCCCGCGGTCAAGGCGTTGTGCACCTCGTAGCCGTTGGTGCGCAGGTTCAGATAGTCGAACACGCCCGCGGCCGTCCAAAGGAAGCGGGTGCCGATGGTGAAGGGCGTAACGCCGTTTTCGGTCATGACGTCGCAGGCGGCCAGCAACTCGTCCCAGGTCGCCGGCTCGGCAAGGCCCAGCTTGTCGAAGATGTCCTTGCGGTAATAGATGCCCCACTGATAATAGGAATAGGGCACGCCCCACTGCTTTCCGTTGCGCGTCATGGTCGGCTTGATGGCTTGGAAATGCTGCGACAGGTTCGGGTCCGATGCCCACAGGTCGGAAATGTCCATGAACAGGCCCGCATCGACGAACGGCCCCATGCGGTTGCCCGGATACCAGGTGATGACGTCCGGCGCGTCGTTCTGAAGCGCCGAGCGGATCGTGTTCTTGTGCGCCTCGCGATCGCCAATGTTGGTGATGACGTCGATATCGGGATTGGCGGCCCTGAAGGCGTCAACCGCCGCCTCGAAGGCGGCCTTGGGCGCGGGGTTCAGATCGTCGAATGTAATGGACAGTTCGCCGGCCGCAGCCACGGTCGCCGATACCGTCGCTCCCAAAGCGCCGAGCACGGCGCCCTTGAACAAAGATCTCATATGATGTCCTCCCGAATGCGGATGGCGGGCCATCCGCCATCCATGCGCCGCGCGCGATCGGACGCATTGCCAAAAGCAGACAAATGCCGGACCTAAAACTTCCACATAATGGAACCGGATTTGACTATATCGAATTATTGGTCTAGCGTTCCGATCAAGTCAAGGGCGTCGTCCGCACGGGCGGAGGTTTTGGAGGCAATGTCGACAGGCATGGAAGAGCGGGCGCCTCGACCGTCACGGGCGCGGCGGCGTGCCGATGCGGGCACGGGCACGCTCGGCAAGGCGGTTGCCGTTCTGGACGCCGTGGCGCGGGCCGACCGCCCGATGCGGTTTCGCGACCTGCGCGAGGCGATCGACCAGCCGCCAGGGACGCTGCACCGGCAGGTCTCCAACCTGATCTCGGAAGGGCTGCTTCTGGTCAATCCGGACCAGTCCTACGGCCTCGGCCTGCGCCTTTTGCAGTTCGCGGCCCGCGCATGGTCCGGCAACCGGCTGCGCGATATCGCCGAGCCGCACCTGAAGGCGCTGCACGCAAGGACCGGCGAAACGGTTCACCTGGGCGCCTTGCGCGATCTGGAGGTCGTCTATCTGGACAAGGTGGAATCGTGCCAGGCCGTGCGCATGCACAGCCAGATCGGCAGCACCTCGCCCTGCTACTGCACCGGCGTCGGCAAGGCGGCCCTGGCGGCGCTGCCGGAAGCCGAGGCGGACGCGCGCATCGGCCGGATCGCCTTTCGCCGGCACACCGAGCATACGCTGAACGGCGCCGATGCGATGCGCGCCGAAATCGCGAACATCCGCGCCGCCGGCATCGCCTACGACCGCCAGGAGCACGAGGCGGGCATTCACTGCATCGCCGCGCCGGTCCGCTCGCGCGACCGGTCGTTCGTGGGCGGCATCTCGGTGACGGCGCCCAGCTACCGGATCGCGATGGCCCAAATGGCCGGCTGGGAAGGCGATGTGCGGGCGGCTGCCGACGCGATCAACCAGGACATCGAAATCAGACTCGGACCGCGCGCCTGACGGATGGCGGCGGCAGTGCGGGGGAGGCGCGCGTGGCGGACGTACAATTGAGGGACCTCAAAAAGTCATTCGGCAATGTGGACGTCATCCACGGCGTCGACCTTTCCATCGAGGCGGGAGAGTTCGCCGTCTTCGTCGGCCCCTCGGGCTGCGGCAAGTCCACGCTCTTGCGGCTGGTGGCCGGTCTTGAGGAGGCGAGCGGCGGGACCGTGGCGATCGGCGCCGAGGACGTCACCCATGTCGAGCCGGCCGACCGGGGCGTTGCGATGGTGTTCCAGTCCTATGCGCTCTACCCGCATATGACGGTGGCGGAGAATATGGGCTTCGGGCTGAAGATGACCGGCGCCGATCCCGAATTCGTGGCCGGGCGCGTGAAGCGGGCGGCCGGGATCCTGCATCTCGAACAGCTCCTTCAGCGCAAGCCCAAGCAATTGTCGGGCGGCCAGCGCCAGCGCGTGGCGATCGGCCGGGCGATC
>NZ_CFIFWG010000096.1:0-808 GCF_984466335.1 Roseitalea sp.
GAACGGGCCGCCCGAAACGGTGAGGCCGTCGACCGTCGCCGCGCCCTCCTCCAGGACAAGCGCGAAAGTCGCGCTCGCCTCGACACCGACGCCCTTGGACCAGCCGATCCACGGCAGGGCCAGTTCGGCGGCCGTCAGGTCGGCCGTGACCTCGAAGGCGGGACCGTCGCCTTCGAGGCGCACCGGGGTCGGTCCGCGCAGCACCGCCTCCAGCCCCGGCGCGAGCGCCCGCCGGCTTTCGTCGTCGAGCCGCAAGGTGATGTCGCGGGCGGGCGCCAGTTCGGAGCCGCCGAACGGGACGGTCATGGCGATGTCGGCGGGAAGGCCGTCGATCGTGCCGGACAGATCGAGCACCGCGCCGGCGGGCGTCGCGCTGACGCGCCCGTCGAGCCCGGCGACCCGGCGGCCTTCGACCGGTTCGGCGATCGCGGCATCGGTGAGCGTCATCTCGACGCGCCAGTCCGGCGCCGGCGCGCGCGCCCCGCCATTGAGCGCCAGGGTCGCCGCGATCCGCGCGTCAACCTGCCCGCTCAGGTCGGCCGGATCGTAGGCGCGGTAACGCCGCGCATCGATCGGCCGGTGCGCGATGATCTCGCCAAGGGCCGCCGCCGACCCGGTCAACCGCACATTGACGTCGCCGGTGACGATGCCGTCGGCGTCGCCGGGTCCGATGACCATCACCCCCTCGCGCGCCTCGGCCGTGCGTCCGCTTTGCAGGTAGACCGTGCCCGACCGCAGCGTCATGCGCACGGTCCCGTCGGCAAGCTCGACGCGCCCGATCGCATCGCGCACGGGGGGAAGATCGCCG
>NZ_CFIFWG010000096.1:818-11632 GCF_984466335.1 Roseitalea sp.
TCGAAGCGCACGCCTTCGACATCGAGCGTTATGCGGCTGTCGCCGGCGATGCGCGCGCCCGTTTCGGGTGCGCGCCGCCTGAGCGGCTCGGCAATGTCGAAGCGGCCGGCGACCACGCGGCCGCCGGCGAGGTTTTCGAGCACCCAGCGCCGCGCGGCCCGCGCCACCGGCGCCGGCCAGAACTGCTTGAGCCCGGCCACGGTCATGTCGTCGACATCGATACGGAAGACCGCGCTGGGCGCGATCGGCTCGAAACTCACCTGGCCTTCGGCGATCGCCCCGCCGGCGTCCGACTGCATTTCCATCCCGGTGAAGCGAACGAGCCTTTCGGCGGCGTCGAAGGTGCCCCGCGCGCGCGCCGCAAAGCGCAGCTGTTCGACCGGCGAATCCGCCGGCGCGAGCCGGCCGCGATTGGCGATGACGTCGAACTCGACCGGCACCGCCGGGGCACCTTGCGGCGCAACAGCGCCGATCGCATCGCGAAAGCGTCCCGAAAGCTCCAGCGTGGACCGGCCGACGGACCATCGCGCCGGCTCCAGCGTGACGATGCGGTCGTCAAAGCCGTAGTCGAACGTCAGGGGCGCCGTCACCGGCACGAAATCGTCGGGGGCGAGCTTGAGGCTCAGATCCTGCGGCGTCAGCGAAAGGCGCAGCGCGTTGCGCCGCGGATCGGCGCCCGCATGCACCAGTTCGAGGCGGGCCCGGCCCGGCAGCGGCGCGCGCACGAGGCCGGGCGCGTGATCGGCCATTTCGCTGGAGAACAGGGTCGGCAGGCGCCGCCAAGGAAACGGCACGGCATCGGCTTCCACCACGAGGCGCGCCGCGCCTTCAGGCATGGCGGGTGGCGGCACGGTCAGCTCGGCGGCGACAGGGCCAACAAGGCCGTCAAGGCCGACCGTGCCGGTCAGGCGCGCCGTGCCGGCCCCGTCGGCGCGCGCAGTCAGGGACACGACCTCAAAAGGCCAGGCCGCCGGACCCGCTTCCAGGACGAAACGGCTTTCGGTGACCGAAAGGGCCAAATCCCCTCGGCGGTGGAGATGGACACCGCCCCATTGCCTGAGCACGGCGAAGAACCGATCGAACCGCTCGGGAAGACCGTTCAGGCTGAACGGGTCGGAGGCGGCTTGCGGCGATATCGCCGCGCGCAGCGCCGGAAGATCGACGAACGCGCCGTCGACGGACGCGCCGGCGATGCGCGGTTCGCCGGACAAAAGGCTGAGCGGGTCGATCCTGACGACGAGCCGCCCGGCCGATGCGGCCGCATCGCCGCCGCCCGCGGGTGTCAGGACGGCATCGTTGAACCCGACCGCAAGGCCGGGCGGCCAGGCAAGGCGTATGTCGGTGTCGCCCAGATCGAGCGCCAGCGTCTCCGGCACCATGCGCCGGAGCGTATCCTCGGCGAACCTTTCGGCAGGCCCGGTGAGCGCCCCGCCGGCGACAAGGCCGGCGGCGGCCAGGCAAAGCAGAACCGCGCCGGCGACGGCCGCGCGCAGGTGCCGACGCACGGCCCGGCCCGGCAACGGCAGCAGCGGCGCCGGAACCGGTCCGCGACGCGCGCCCTCATGCGAGGGCAAACGATGCAGCGGCCGCATCGTCGTGCGGTCGAAGCGGACATAATGCGTGTCGTGCCTGTTCAAGCCGATGCCCAAGCCAATGCCAAGGTCCCAGTGCCAAGGTCAATGCCGATGTCCAACCGTGACGCGTTCATGCGGGAATCGCCATGGACGCCCGCCGCGCGTCCCTTATATGACAATGCCGGGCGGGCCGCGAGGCGATTGCACCGGCATACGCCCCCGGCACGTCCCGCGCCGGCCATCCGACCCGTCGACCCCGCTAGCACGTCGACACCGATACAAGGAAATCGATCCGTGACCACTGTTGATGCCGGCGCCATGGCGCCCGACTTCACCCTTCCGGCCGACAATGGCGAAACCGTGTCCCTGTCCGCCCATAAGGGGCAGCAGGTCGTGCTCTACTTCTATCCCAAGGACGATACGAGCGGCTGCACCAAGGAAGCGGTCGCCTTCTCCGGCCTTGTCGACGACTTCAAGGCCGCCAACACGGTGATCCTGGGCATGTCGCCCGACAGCGCCAAAAAGCACGACAAGTTCAAGCAAAAGCACGATCTGACGGTCACGCTGGTCGCCGACGAGGAAAAGGCGGCGCTCGAAGCCTATGGCGTCTGGGTCGAAAAGAGCATGTACGGCCGAAAATATATGGGCGTTGAACGCTCGACCTTCCTGATCGGCACGGACGGCAAGATCGCCAAGGTCTGGCGCAAGGTGAAGGTGCCCGGCCATGCCGAGGCCGTCCTTGAGCAAGCGCGCGCGCTGAACGGCTGAAACCGGTGCCGGCGGCGGCCCGGCCCCCGCGCGTTCGGGCCGCCGCTTTCACGACCAGGGCACGGCGGCGCCACCGCCGCCAACGCTTTGTTAACCCTAACCAAGTGTAATCGGCGAAAGGGATTTCGACTCGGGAGTTGGGGCATCGTGGGCAAATCCGTCACGTTCGGGCGCCGCGGGCAGCCGCACATGATCGTCATCGCCCGGGGCGACCGGATCCGGCATTTTTCGGTTCGGCCATGGCTCGTCGCCCTGCTCGGAGCGCTCGCCTTCGCCGGCATCGCCGGCCATCTTCTCGCCACCGGCTATCTGATCATGCGCGACGACCTGCTCAACGCGGCCTTGCTGCGCCAGGCACGCATGCAGCACGCCTATGAGGACCGCGTCTCCATGCTGCGGACCCAAGTCGACCGCATCACCTCGCACCGGCTGCTCGATCAACAGTTCATGGAGAGCAGGATCGCCGAGCTGGCAACGCGCCAGAGCGCGCTTGCGGCCCGTTCCAACTCCCTCCGCCCGCTTGTGGAGCGCGCCCGCAGCAAGGGCATCGGCGGGCGGGCCGCACCCGTCGACCGGTTGCCGGTGCCGGCTCTGCGGCCGGAGAGCGACCAGGCCGCGCTTGGGCATTCACCGCCCGGCTCCGGCATCGAGCCCAATCCGCTGCTCGGCGCGCCGCCCGGCGCGCTGGGCTTCGCGCCGGCCCGCGCGGTCGATCCGCTCGCAGCGCTCGGTTCGGCCACCTCCACGCTCGAACGGATCGAGCAGGAGCAACTGGAACGGATGGGCGTTCTGGCGCGCGCGGCCCATGAGCGTCGCAACGCGATCATCGAGGCGGCCAGGGCATCGGGCCTGCCCATCTCCTCGCGCCCCGTCCCGACCGAAATCGAAGCGGCCGGCGGCCCGTTCGTGCCCATGGACGCCATGACCGTGGAGCAGAGCTTTGAAAACGGCTTGAGCGAACTTCGCCAGGCCCTTGACGCACTTGAGGAAACGCGTGGTGAAGTGACGGCGTTTCCGATCGCGCATCCCGCGCCCGGCCAGAAGATCACCAGCGGGTTCGGCAAGCGGCGCGATCCGATCCTGGGGCGCACGGCCTTCCATGCGGGCATCGACTTTCGCGCGCCGACCGGCACGCCGATCCGAGCGCCGGCGGACGGCGCGGTCGTCAGCGCCGGCCGGAGCGGCGGCTACGGCAAGATGGTCGAACTCGATCACGGCAACGGGCTGACCACCCGCTTCGCCCATCTCAGCCGCATCGACGTCCGGGTCGGCGACCGGGTTCCGGCAGGCGGGCGCATCGGCGCGTCGGGCAATACGGGCCGGTCGACCGGGCCGCATCTGCACTATGAGGTGCGCTCGGGCGGCCAGGCCGTCAATCCGATGCGCTATCTGGAGGCGGGAACGCGGGTCGGCGGCCATCTGTGAGGCAGGCGGCCGCGTCAGCGGTCCGGCACGGCGGCATCGATGATGCGTAGCTGCGGGATCCGCCGCCCGTTCCAATGGTTGATGGAGACGGTTCCGGCCAGGTGCAGCATATCGCCGGCATGTTCGGCGAGCATCCCGCCGAGCGGCTCGTCGCGGACCCGGAAGGCGATCGCGTCCAGCGTGCCCGGTCCCATGCCGCGCAGCGACACCTTGAGATGGCCGTTGCCCACCGGCTTGACGTGGGCGATCCGGTGCCTTGGCAGGGCGAAGACCGGCTGCGGATTGCCGGCGCCGAAGGGGCCGGCCCGCTCCAGCCTGGCGATCAGCGCTTCGGTGACGCCTGACGCCGACAGCGCGCCGTCGATCTCCAGCACGTCGTTTTCCACCAGATGGTCCACCCGATCGGCGGCGTTCGCCTCGAAATAGGCGCGCAGCGCGCCGAGCCTGTCGGCCCTGATCGTGAGCCCGGCGGCCATGGCGTGGCCGCCCCCCTTTTCGGCGATGCCCTCGTCGACCGCTCCGCGCACGAGCCGGCCCAGATCGAAGCCGGCGATCGACCGTCCGGACCCGGTTCCGATCCCGTTCGCATCGAAGGCGATGGCAAAGGCCGGCTTGCGCAGCGATTCCCTGAGCCGCGCGGCGATCAGACCGGCGATCCCCGGATGCCACCGGGTGCTTTCGGTGACGATGATCGCCGGCGGACGGGCCGAGCGGAGTTCCTTTTCGGCTTCGGCGCGCGCCTCGTCGACCATCTGCGCCTCGATGGCCTGGCGCTGGGCGTTGAGCGCATCGAGCTCGCCGGCCAGCGCGCGCGCCCCGTCCCGGTCGTCGGTGGCCAGAAGGCGCGCGCCCAGCGCCGCATCGCCGATCCGGCCGCCCGCATTGATGCGCGGCCCCAGCGCGAACCCGAAATGGAAGGCGGCGAGCGGCTCGCCGATGCGGGCGGCGGAGGCGAGCGCGGCAAGACCGGGATTGCGCTGGCGGCGCGCGACCTGAAGCCCCTTGACCACGAAGGCGCGGTTGAGCCCGACAAGGGGCACCACGTCGCAGACCGTGGCGAGCGCGACCAGATCGAGCAGCGCCATCAGGTCCGGCAGGTCGGTGCGGCCGGCGCCGCGCAGCCGGCGCGACACGTCGACCAGCGTCATGAACACGACGCCCGCCGCGCACAGATAGGTCAGGCCCGACATGTCGTCGTCGCGGCTGGGATTGACCACAGCGGCCACCTCCGGCAGCGGGCCGCCCACCTGATGGTGGTCGAGCACGACGATGTCGGCGCCCGAGCCGCGAGCCGCCTCGAAGGCGGCGGCGCTGTTGGTGCCGCAATCGACGGTGACGATCAGCGTGGCCGTTTCGGCCAGCGCGCGCATCGCCGCCGGGTTCGGCCCGTAGCCCTCGAAGATGCGATCGGGAATGTGGACGCGCGGCTCGATGCCGAAATGGCGCAGATAGCGCGCGAGCAGCGCGCTGGAGGCGGCTCCGTCCACGTCATAGTCGCCGAAGACGGCGACCGGTTCGCGCCCTTCGATGGCGGCGGCGAGACGTTCGGCCGCGCGGCCGAGGTCGGTCATCACCGACGGGTCGGGCATCAGCGCCTTGATCGTGGGATCGAGAAAGCGGGGCGCCTCGTGCGCGCCGACGCCGCGCGCGGCGAGCACGCGGGCGACGATCTCGTCAATGCCGTGGGTCTGGGCGATGTCGAGCGCGACGTTCGACCGGGCCGGCGTCAGCCGCTCCACCCAACGGCGCTGCCGGGCGGAGGCCCTGACATCGAGAAAGGCGGGGCGTGTCGGCATGCGCCACTCTTCGCCCCGCCCGCCGCCGCCGTCAAGGCGGGCCGGCACGGCTCAGAACTTGTCCATGTCCAGATGACGGGCGGTGATCTCGCGGATCGTCTGCGAACGCGAGCGCATGACGATCGTCTCGGTCTGGATGTGGTTGCGCGCAAAGCGCACGCCGGCCAGCATGTTGCCGTCGGTGACGCCGGTCGCCGCGAACAGGACATCGCCGCTGGCCATGTCCATGATCGAGTATATCTTCCGGTGATCGTCGATGCCCATGCGCTCGGCGCGCGCGCGCTTTTCGTCCGTGTCGAGGATCAGCCGGCCCTGCATCTGTCCGCCCACGCATCTGAGGGCGGCTGCCGCCAGCACGCCCTCGGGCGCGCCGCCAATGCCCAGATAGATGTCGATCGCGGTGTCCTCGGGGTCGGTGGTGTCGATCACGGCGGCCACGTCGCCGTCGCCGATCAGCCGGATCGCGGCGCCGGTATCGCGCACCGCCTCGATCAGCGCGGCATGGCGCGGCCGGTCGAGGATACAGGCCGTGATCTCGTTGACCGGCACGTTCTTGGCGTTGGCGAGCGCATAGATATTGTCGGCCGGCGGCGCGTCCAGATCGACAAGGCCATCGCGATAGCCCGGGCCGATGGCGATCTTCTCCATATAGACGTCGGGCGCGTTCAGAAGGCTTCCCTTGGTGGCGATGGCGATGACGGCCAGCGCGTTGGCCTGGTTCTTGGCGCAGACGGTCGTGCCTTCGAGCGGGTCGAGCGCGATGTCGACGGCGGGTCCGCCGCCGGCGCCCACCTCCTCGCCGATGAAGAGCATCGGCGCCTCGTCGCGCTCGCCCTCGCCGATCACCACGGTGCCCGCGATCGGCAGCCGGTTGAGTTCGGCGCGCATGGCATCGACCGCCACCTGGTCGGCGGCCTTTTCGTCGCCCCGGCCGCGCAGCCGCGCGGCGGCCACGGCGGCGCGTTCGGTCACGCGCGCCAGTTCAAGCGACAGTTCGCGCGTCAGCCCCGGCGTCTGCATCGTTTCGTTCATTTGGCGTCCCACCCCGATCGAGCCCTTCCCGTCGACCGGCAAAGACCATAGCCGCCGGCGGGGAGAAAGGGCGAAAGTGCCGCCGCCCCAAGCAAAATCGATTTAGGCCGCATGTCAGCCGGCCCGCTCGATCCGGATCACCTGCGGCCGCGCGATCAGATGGCCGTCCCCGACGATCTGGGCGATCGCCGCGCGGATCGCCTGCTCGGTGGTCTCGTGGGTGATCAGGATCATCGTCTTGGGGCTCTGCGCGCCGGCCTCCTCGCCATGCGGGCCGTCGGGGCCCAGCGGCGCCGGATGCGGCGCGGCGCCGTGCTGGACGATCGATTCGAGCGAGATGGCCTGCCCGGCCATGTGCCGGGCGATATCGGCGAACACGCCGGGCCGGTCGTGCACGCTCATGCGCACGAAATAGCCCCCCGCATGGGCACGCATGGGGGCGCGGACACAGGGCTCCAGCATGTCCGCCGGGCGGCCCAGCGCCGGCGCCTGCTGGCGTCCGGGCTGGCTCTTGGCGATGTCGGCCAGATCGCCGATCACCGCCGAGGCGGTGGCGTTGCCGCCCGCCCCCGGACCGGACATCACAAGCGTGCCGACAATGTCGGCCTCCACGGCGACCGCGTTGGTCACCCCGTCCACCTGCCCGATCACCGAGCCGAGCGGAACCATGGTCGGGTGGACGCGCTGCTCGATTCCCTCGGGCGTGCGCTGAGCGACGCCCAGAAGCTTGATGCGGTAGCCCAGCTCGCGCGCCGCCTCGATGTCGCCGAGCGCGATGTTGGCGATGCCTTCCATGTAGACATCGTCGGCGGCGATCCGCGTTCCGAACGCGATCGACGTCAGGATCGCCAGCTTGTGCGCGGTGTCGTGGCCTTCCACGTCGAAGGTCGGGTCCGCCTCGGCATAGCCCAGCCTCTGGGCGTCGGCGAGACAGTCGGCGAACGAAATCCGGTCCCGCTCCATCCGCGTCAGTATGTAGTTGGCCGTGCCGTTCAGGATGCCGTAGAGGCGGCCGACCGCATTGCCCGACAGCGATTCGCGCATCGTCTTGACGATCGGGATGCCGCCGGCGACGGCGGCCTCGAAATTGAGGATCACGCCCGCCGCCTCGGCCTTGCCGGCCAGTTCGACACCATGCCTGGCGAGCAGCGCCTTGTTGGCGGTCACCACGTGCCGCCCGGCCGCGAGCGCGGCGGCAACGCTGTCGCGGGCCGCGCCGTCCTCGCCGCCGATCAGTTCGACGAAGACATCGATATGGTTGCTGGTCGCCAGCGCCACCGGATCGTCGAACCATTGCATCTGGCCATGATCGAAGCCGCGATCCCTGGTCCGGTCGCGCGCGCAGACCGCCCTCACCTCGATCGGGCGGCCGCATTGGGCGGTCAGTTCCCCGGCCTTGTCCTCAAGCGCCCGCGCGACGGACGCACCCACCGTGCCAAGGCCCGCAAGCCCGACGCGCAAACTCTCACTCATGAACCCTTTTCCCCTTCGCTCTCCCCTGCGGCATCAACGCCGCGCATTGAGCGAAACCACATTGTGCAGCGTCGTGTCGGCGGTCGCCAGGAACCGCTTGATGTTGCGGGCGGCCTGCCGGATTCGGTGCTCGTTCTCGACCAGCGCGATGCGCACATGGCCGTCGCCATGCTCGCCGAAGCCGATGCCGGGCGCGACCGCGACATCGGCCTTCTCGATCAGCAGCTTGGAGAATTCGAGCGAGCCCAGGTGACGGAACTTGTCGGGCACGGGCGCCCAGGCGAACATGGTCGCCTGCGGCGGCAGCACGTCGAAGCCCGCATTGGCGAAGCTCTGCACCAGCGCATCGCGGCGCTTGCGATAGGTGTCGCGCACCTGGGCGATGTCGGACCCGTCGCCGTTGAGGGCCGAGGTCGCGGCCACCTGGATCGGCGTGAACGCGCCATAGTCGAGATAGGATTTGACGCGCGTGAGCGCCCCGATCAGCCGCTCGTTGCCGACCGCAAAGCCCATGCGCCAGCCGGGCATGGAGAAGGTCTTGGACATGGAGGTGAACTCGACGGCGACATCCATGGCGCCGGGCACCTGAAGCACCGAGGGCGGCGGCGCGCCGTCGAAATAGATCTCGGCATAGGCGAGATCCGACAGGATGATCAGTTCGTGCTTGCGGGCGAACGCGACGACGTCCCTGTAGAAGTCGAGCGAGGCGACATAGGCGGTCGGGTTCGACGGATAGTTCAGGATCACCGCCAGCGGCCGGGGGATCGAATGGCGCACCGCCCGGTCGAGCGCCTCCATGAAGCCGTCGTCGGGCGCCGCCTGCATGGAGCGGATCACCCCGCCCGACATGATGAAGCCGAAGGCGTGGATCGGATAGGTCGGATCGGGGCACAGCACCACGTCGCCCGGCGCGGTGATCGCCTGGGCCATGTTGGCGAACCCTTCCTTGGAGCCCAGCGTCGCGATCACCTGGCGGTCCGGGTCCAGCCTGACGCCGAAACGGCGCCCGTAATAGGCGGCCTGCGCTTTTCTCAGACCCGGAATGCCCTTGGAGGACGAGTAGCGGTGCGTGCGCGGATCGCGCACCGTGTCGCACAGTTTGTCGACGATCGATCGCGGCGTGGGCAGATCGGGATTGCCCATGCCCAGATCGATGATGTCGCGGCCGGCCGCGCGCGCGCTCGCCTTGAGCCGGTTGACCTGCTCGAAGACATAGGGCGGAAGACGCTTTGTCTTGTGGAACTCTTCCATGGCGCAGCTTTCCTCGGTGACCGGCAGGCTATAGCCGCCGGATGGCGAAAAAGCGAGAGCCGAAAGGCTATTGGCCGCCCTCGATGCGGCGCAGCGCCGCGTCCGAATGGGTCGCGGCGAGCCGTTCCAGTTCGGCGAGCCGGCCCGCGTGCGCCTCCGGCGGAACGCGGCCGGCCAGCAGAGCGGCCCGAAGCGCTTCCATTTCGGTCAAAAGCGCCGTCCGCTCGGCGTCGGTGATATGGGTGGCGGCCGGCGGGGGCTCCTCGTTGATGTTGGGAAAGACGCCCGTGTCGAGCGGAGCGCCCGGCGCAATCCCGGCCGGCGAGGACAGCGCGGACGCCCCGGCCGGCGCGGCCCCGAGATCCGCAAAGGCGGTGTCGATCGTCGATGTCGACGTGCAGCCCGCAAGGCACGCCAGCGCCAGCGCCGCGCACATGCGGGCGGGACGCCCGGAAAAAGACAGCCATGGCGCGATGTTAAGCACTGCGGCTACGGCCCTGGTTTCGGTTGATCGCCATCGTTGTGAGACGCTAGTATGGCCTCAGCAAGGCCGCCGCAAGAGACGACCCGCGTTGAACCGGGCAGGGATGGGAACGATGAGTGCCAAGGGACGCGACGACGATCCGGGCACCCCCCCGGACAAGGGTCTGGAAGCGATCGACGCCTATGTGATCAAGGATCCCGAGGCGTTCGCGCGCAACCTGGCGCGCATGGTGCAGGCGGCGGGCCAAGCGGCCGCCGAATGGGTCGGCCCGCGCGAGCGCGGCGAGGCAAGGGACACCGTTTCCGAGCCGGCCGCCGAGATGGCCAAGACCTTCTCCAAGGTCACCGAATACTGGCTGTCCGATCCGCAGCGCGCGCTCGAAGCGCAGACCCGGCTGTTTTCGGGCTATATGAACATATGGGCCAACTCGATCAAGCGGATGGGCGATCCCTCGCTCGCCGAAGCGGTCCCCTCGGCCCCGCGCGACAAGCGTTTCGCCGACGAGGACTGGACCGAGAACGCCTTCTTCTCCTTTCTCAAGCAGGCCTATCTGGTCACCTCGCAATGGGCCACCGAGCTTGTCGACACGGCCGAGGGGCTCGATGCGCACACCAAGCACAAGGCGCAGTTCTATGTGCGCCAGGTCACCAACGCGCTGTCGCCGTCCAACTTCATGATCTCCAATCCGGAGGTGTTCAAGGAAACGGTCGCCACCAACGGGCAGAACCTGGTGCGCGGCATGGAACTGCTCGCCGAGGATCTCAGGACCGGCAAGGGCGAGGTGCGCATCCGCCAGGCCGATTACTCCAAGTTCGAGGTCGGAAGGAACATCGCGACCACGCCCGGCAAGGTCGTCGCGCGCAACGATCTGGTCGAGATCATCCAATACGCGCCGGCGACCGGGGCCGTCCTCAGGCGGCCGCTCCTGATCTGCCCGCCCTGGATCAACAAGTTCTACATTCTCGACCTGAACCCGGACCAGAGCTTCATCAAATGGGCGATCGAGCAGGG
>NZ_CFIFWG010000097.1:0-10323 GCF_984466335.1 Roseitalea sp.
CACCGCGTCGTCCCGCGCGCCTTGCCAGATCACAAAATCCCGGCGCTCAGACGATTCCAGCCAAAGACAAACAGCTTTAGAGCAATGCCATCGAAATGCCTGCCCCGGACCCGATCCGGGGTTGGGAACCGGTTCCGCGTCGGGAATTGCGGCTGAAAGCTACGAGTCCTGGCCGGCCTGCCGGGCGCCGCCCATCCGCCCGAGCGCGTCGCGCATGCGCCGGCCCACCGGCTCGCGCTCGGTGACCGGCAACATGTCCGCGCGCACCTCCGCGCTCAGGTCCAGCGACGGCCGCACGCCGATATCGTCGAAATGCGCATCGAGAAAGTCCTGGGCCGCCGCACGCCCCAAATCGCGCATCCTGGTCAGGAACGCCCATTCGGCATTGAGCTTCGATGACGCCGAAAGGTCCTTGACCACCGGGTCGGCGGCGATCCGGTGCATGCGGATCGCGCGATAGTCGGTCCCGTCGAGCCGCCCGTCCGCCACCAGCCGCCGCACGAACTCGATCGCCCTGAACTCGCGCAAAAGGCCCGCGTTGAACGTGATCTCGTTCATCCGGTCCTGGATTTCCTGCGCGGTCCTGGGGGTCGTCCGCCGCTCGATCGGATTGATCTGCACGAGAAGGCAGTCGGCCGTATCGGTCTGGTAGAAGAACGGATACAGCACCGGGTTGCCGCCGAACCCGCCATCCCAATAGGGGACGCCGTCGATCTCGACGGCCTTGAACAGCGTCGGCAGGCAGGCCGACGCCATCACCGCTTCCAGGCTGATCTGCGCGCCGCCGAACACGCGCGCCTTGCCATTGTGCACATTGGTCGCCGAAACGAACACCTTGAAGGCGCCGCACGCATGCACCCTGTCGAAATCGATCTGGGCGGCCACCACCTCGCGCAGCGGATTGATGTCGAACGGGTTGGTGTCGTAGGGCGAGAACATGCGGCTGAAGATATCGAAGAGCCGATAGCTCGGCGAATTCTCATAGCCGTAATTGCCGAACCAAAGATCGGCCGGCGTGCGCCGGATCGCCGAGAGACGGCCCTTGCGCGCGATCGCCGCCCAGAAGTCGTGCAGGCATTGGCGCGCCCCCTCCGGCCCGGCCCGGCAGTGGCCGTCGGCGAGCGCGACCGCGTTCATCGCGCCGGCGCTGGTGCCCGAAATTCCCGCAAAGCCGAGCCGGCCGTCTTCCAGAAGCGCATCGAGCACGCCCCAGGTGAACGCGCCATGCGATCCGCCGCCCTGGAGGGCAAGATTGATCCTTTTGCGGTTCGTATCGCTGGACGCGGGCGCCATTCCACAAGCCTTTCCCGATCCGGGCCGACGTCAGAGCGCGGTCCAGCCGCCATCGACGGAAATGGTCGTCCCGGTGATCTGCCGCGCATGCTCCGAGCACAGGAACGCGACCGTGCCGCCCATTTCCTCGACGGTGGCGAAGGTTCGCGTCGGCTGGCGTTGCAGCATGACCTTGTCGAGCACCTCCTGGCGCTCCATGCCGTGCGCCTTCATCTGATCCTCGATCTGGTTTTCGACGAGCGGCGTCAGCACGTAGCCCGGACACACCGCGTTGCACGTGGCGGCCACCCTGGCCTCGGCGAATTCGAGCGCGATCGTCTTGGTCAGGCCCACGACGCCATGCTTGGCGGCGATATAGGCGGATTTGTAGGGCGAGGCGGTCAGCCCGTGCGCCGAGGCGATGTTGACGATCCGGCCCCAGCCCCTTTCCTTCATCATCGGCACGGCGACCGCCGCCGTATGGAAGGCCGAGGACAGGTTGATCGCGATGATCGCGTCCCATTTTTCGGCCGGAAAGTCCTCGACGGGCGCGACATATTGAATACCCGCATTGTTGACCAGAATGTCGACCGAACCGAACCGTTCGGCGCTCTTTTCGACCAGCGCGCGTGCTTCATCGGGCTTGGAAAGGTCGGCCTTGATGTAGGCGGTCGCATTGCCGTGGGTCCTGCCGATCTCGTCGGCCAGCCCATGGTCGTTCCCATTGTCGGTGAACGAGTTGAGCACCACATTGTGGCCTTCGGCGGCGAGCGATCTGGCGATGCCCAGCCCGATGCCCGAGTTCGACCCGGTGACGATGGCGGTCCTGATGTGGTCGCTGGCCATGGCTTCCCCCGATCCTGCGGCATGTCGTTGCGCCGCAGCATAGGCGCGCCGCGCGGTCTTGTCATCGCCATGGAGACAATGCGAAGGCGCTTTTCGCGCCGACGGCCGCCAGGGGCGTGGCGCGCCGATTGCGGGCGCGGCGTCGAGCCGCTAAAAACCGGCATGAGCACACAGGAGCCGGCCATGGACTATCAGTCAGCCCCGCTGCCGCGCCGCAGGTCCGTGCCGGTCGATGTCGGCGGCGTGATCGTCGGCGGCGACGCGCCGGTGATGGTCCAGTCCATGACCAACACCGACACGGCCGACATCGACGCCACCGTCGCCCAGTGCGCGGCGCTGCACAAGGCGGGCTCCGAGGTGGTCCGCATCACCGTCGACCGCGACGAGAGCGCCGCCGCCGTGCCCAGGATTCGCGAACGGCTCGAACGGCTCGGGCTCGACGTGCCGCTGGTCGGCGATTTCCACTATATCGGCCACAAGCTGCTCGCCGACCATCCCGCTTGCGCCGAGGCGCTCGCCAAGTACCGCATCAATCCCGGCAATGTCGGCTTCAGGGACAAGCGCGACCGGCAGTTCGTCGAGATCGTCGAAAAGGCGATCGAATACGACAAGCCGGTGCGGATCGGCGTCAATTGGGGTTCGCTCGACCAGGAGTTGCTGACGCGGCTGATGGACGAGAACCAGGCGCGGGGCTTTCCCATGTCCGCCGACGAGGTCACGCGCGCGGCGATCGTCCGGTCGGCGCTTTTGTCGGCCGAACGCGCCGAGCAGACGGGCCTGCCGCGCGACAGGATCCTCCTGTCGGCCAAGGTCTCGCGCGTGCAGGACCTGATCGCGGTCTATACGGACCTCGCAAAGCGCTGCGACCACGCGCTGCATCTGGGCCTGACCGAGGCCGGCATGGGCTCGAAGGGCATCGTCGCTTCCTCGGCGGCGCTGGCGATCCTGCTGCAACAGGGGATCGGCGACACGATCCGCATTTCGCTGACGCCGGAGCCCGGCGGCGACCGCACCCGCGAGGTCCAGGTCGCCCAGGAGCTTCTCCAGACGATGGGGTTTCGCCAGTTCGTGCCGGTCGTCGCCGCCTGTCCCGGCTGCGGCCGCACCACCTCGACGGTCTTTCAGGAGCTTGCCCAGAAGATCGAGGGCGACCTGCGGCGCAACATGCCCCTGTGGCGCGAGCGATATCCCGGCGTCGAGGAGCTGAAGGTCGCCGTCATGGGCTGCATCGTCAACGGGCCGGGCGAGAGCAAGCACGCCGATATCGGCATCTCCCTGCCGGGCACCGGCGAAAGCCCCGCCGCGCCCGTCTTCATCGACGGCAAGAAGGCATCCACGCTGCGTGGCGATGACATCGCGGCGCAGTTCGAGGCCATGGTCGCCGACTATATCCAGGCGCGCTTCGGCCGGAGCGACGAGAACGCGGCAGCCTGAAAAGGCCCTAGAGCGGTTTGCCTTTAGCTGGAATCGTCTGAGCGCCGGGATTTTGTGATCTGGCAAGGCGCGCGCAATGCCGCGGTGTGATCACCGCAAGGCGCGCGCAACGCCGCCCAGAGCGCAAAAGACCAAGCGCGGGCGATGTGCGGCTATCATGTGATTTCAATGTGTTGCCGGCCTCCGGCTTGGACGTCTTTTCCCCCGGCAGCGTCGTTAAAAGCCTCGCGCGATCGTCGGACCGTGCCGCGGTGTTTTCCTCGCCTCGGCGAAAAACCCTGTCCATCAATCCACTCCCATCTAAAGACAAACCGCTCTAGGATGTGTGGAGATTTAGCGCATTCGTATGAAGGCAGCGACGATAGCGATCATTGATCGGAAGTTGCGGTCGGTTTTTTCGGCGCGCATTGCAATGGCCTTGAACGCCTTGAGTTTGGCGAAGAAGTTCTCGATCAGGTGTCGCCATTGGTACATGTCCTCGTCGATCACCCGTGGTGCCAAGCGCTGGGGTCGCTGCGAGATGACGACCTTGGCCCCGCGCTCGTCCATCTCCTGCACGATCCAGTTGGCGTCAAAAGCCTTGTCGGCGATGAGCGCATCGAAGGTGATGCCCTTGATCAACGGCGCCACACCGATCGTGTCGTAGCGGTGACCAGGCAGCAGATCAAAGCGCACTAAATTGCCCAGCGCGTCGGTGAGGGCAAGGATCTTGGTCGTCCACCCACCCTTGGACGCCCCTATCGCCTGACGCTGAGTCCCCCCTTAGCGCCGTGTCCATGGCGATGGACCGGAACGATGGTGGCGTCGACCATGGCATATTCCATGTCGGGGTCGTCCGAGACCGCCTCGAACATGCGCTCCCATACGCCCACCTTGCACCAGTCATCGAAGCGGCGCCACACCGTGTTCCACTTGCCGAACATCGCGGGCAGATCACGCCATGGACTGCTCGTCCGTGCTTTCCAAAGCACCGCCTCCACAAACAGGCGGTTGTCGGTCCCGCCGCGGCCCCGGTCACCGGTCTTGCCCAAACAATGCGGCTCCATCACCGCCCATTGCGCATCTGTCAAAACCAATCGTAGCACCGCTTGCTCCCATCAAAAGCAAACCTGAATCACATTCCAACCGAAAACGGAATCCCAAATCTCCACAAACCCTAATCAGGAGCCCAACCAAACATCCGATACTCGACTTAAGAGTTGATGACGGCGTATCTCTGGACAACAAGTTGCAATATCTCCTTGGGCGGACACGGATGCGCCGCCAGAGGAAGCAGGCTTTAGCTTCGGGGCAAAGTTTCATGTCATTGCAGCATGAGCAACGCCAACCCATTTCGCTGCTTCAAGACCTCATCAAAGATCATCCGCCTAGAGCGTTCGGGAAGTTCTCCATTCGGGTTGGATCGGGGAGACTGGAGTTACCACACTTCAGCGCTCATCGGAGGCCCGAATGAACATTCATAGTGAGCCATTGATGCGCCACTGGTTCGAGCAAAATGGCGAACGCCCGTCTGACGCCGCGCCGTCGAGAGGAAATGGCGTTGTGCGTCATCGAAGGGCGGCTGACCAAGGCGCAGGCGGTGCGGGTCTACGGTGTCTCGGCCAAGATCGTCGCCAGCTGGGTCGAGCGCTACAAGGCCGAAGGTCGCGCGGGCATGGCCGATCGTTCCTCGCGGCCACGCTATAGCCCCAGCGCCGTCGATCAGGCCATTATAGATCGCATCATCGCATTGTGCCGCCAGCGCTGGACCGGCCAGCACATCGCCATGGAAGTGGGCGTAGCGCCGACGACCGTCAGCCGTGTGCTCAGCCGCGCCGGCCTGTCGCGGCTCAAGGACACCAACCCGGCCGAACCGGTGCGGCGCTATGAACGAAAGCGCCCCGGCGAAATGATCCATCTGGATATCAAGAAGCTGCGCCGCTTCGAGCGGGCGGGCCACCGGGTCACCGGCGACAGAACCGGCCAATCCAATCCGCGTAAGCGGGCCTGCAAAGGGCTATGGCTGGGAGTTCGTCCATGTCTGCGTGGACGACCATTCACCGCTGTCATGCACCCAGATCCATCCTGATAAGAAAGCATCAAGCGCCATCGCCCACCTCAGGGCGGCCGTCGCCTGGTATCGATCCATGGGCATTCAGGTGGAGCGGGTCATGACCGACAACGGCGCTTGTTACACATCCCATGCCTTCGCTGCCGCCTGCACCGAACTCGGCCTGCGCCACATCCGCACCAAACCCTACACGCCCCGTACAAACGGAAAAGCAGAAAGCCTCATCCAGACAGCGCTCAGGGAGTGGGCCTACGCCCGCGCATACCAAACCTCCGATCAGCGCGCAGCCCATCTGCCCATCTGGACCCACATGTACAATTGGCACAGACCCCATGGCGCCATAAAATCAAAACCACCGATCAGTCGCCTCGCCCTCAACCGCGACAACCTATTGAGGCAACACACCTAGAGCGCGCTATCGCGCGACGTTGCGATTTTTAAAGAAGGCGCATGACCGTGAAAGCGAGATTGAAGACAGACAACTGGCTGAAAAAGAACAGGGCCGCAGCGTTGGCCAGTGCAGTCAGGCCGTAAATCCATCGCCAGGTCCGTGCCGAGATCATTGCCCGATGAACGTTGCCGGCCGCAATCAGGACGGCTAATCCAATCCCCAAGCTGAACGCAAGGGACGGCCGCCCGACCACGGTCAGCAGCATTCCAGCACCGACCGGCACAACCATATTGATCATCAAGTAAGTGAGCGTTTCTTTCATGTTCGATCCGGGTTTCTTTCTGGCTGTTCATAGCGTTTTCCGTAACGCGATCCGCCAACGCCATACCGGGCTTGATGCCCGTTCATGTCTCCACCGCCTATCTCAGAGCTGCTATCGCTGGGTGCTGGTGATTGGTTCGGATTGCCGCGCCGGCCTTTTCGCGGCCGGCGCGGTGTCGTTTGCTAGGGTGCGATCATGCGGTCATAGTCTCCGCGCGTGCGCAGGGTGAAGGTCACCGGCGCGTCGGTGCGGTTGCGCCAGAACCAGCCGTGATTGCCGGTGAAGGCGGCGACGAGGTTTCCGGCCTGGCCGGGCACGCCGCGCCCCTGTTCGTAGGAAATGCGCTGCCCGCTGCCGTCGCCATGGGTGTCGTAGTTAAGGATCGATCCGTTGGCGGTCCATTCGAACTGCGCACGGGCGCCTTCGCTCATGACGAGCTTGATCTCGATGCCTTGTGTCGGCGCCAGCGTGTAGCTGACCTCGTCGCGCCACTGCGGCAAAGCCGGTTCGGGGGCGGGGGCCGCAGGGGCTGGCGCGGGCGATGGCGGCGCGACGGGTCGCGGCGGCTGTGTGCCGAGGATCGCGGCAATGCCGGCGATCTGGCCTTCCAGCGCGTCGAGCCGTGCCAGAAGTTCCGGATCGGCCGAGACACGCTCGGCCGCCGCCTGCGCCGCCAGAACGGCGTCCTCGTCGGCGGCCTCCTGATAGAGCTGCTGCTTGATCTCGCCCATCTGGGTCAGCCCCATCACCCGGCCCAGGCCGGTCGGGTCGACGCCATATTCCGAAGGCAGCCAGAACAGAACCAGGATGGCCAGGGCGGCCGCCGCCGAACCGATCGTCGCCCGCAGGAGGCCGCCGGAGGTGGCGTTGACGCCCTGGATATGGCCGGCCGGCGGGCGCCGGCCCTGTCTTTGTTGCTGCGCGCTGGCGCTCTGGCGGCGCTCGGCGCGCACCTGGGGCGCGGCCGGGTTGATACGGTCATGGGAATGGTTGGTCATGTGTCGTTCTCCCGCCGCTCACGCGGCCACGAAATAGCCGGTGATCTGAAGACCCATCAGGGCGAACCCGGCGCTCATCATCAGGACGTTTGCGGCATAGGCCTGCCGCGCGAAGGAAGGCATGGCGCGCCAGTAGGTCATCACCAGCAAGATGGCCGCGAGCGCGAGAAGCTGGCCGACCTCGACGCCGACATTGAAGGCGATCAGGTTCGGCCAGAGCCCGTCGGGGGAAATCTCGTAGTCGATGATCCGCGAGGCGAGGCCGAAGCCGTGCAGGAAGCCGAACAGCAGTGTGGCGATCTTGGTGGAGGGCTGGAACCCGAACCAGAGCGGGAACGCGCCCAGATTGTCGAGCGCCTTGTAGACCACCGAAAAGCCGATGATGGCGTCGATGATGTAGCTCGAAATGCCGAAGTCGAACGCGACGCCGAGCAGCATGGTGGTCGAGTGACCGATCGCGAACAGCGACACATAGATACCGATCTGCTTGTAACCGTAAAGGAAGAAGATCACGCCGAACAGAAACAGAAGGTGATCATATCCCGTCACCATGTGCTTGGCGCCGAGATAAAGGAACGCGATGAGGTGAACGCCCGTCACCTCCTGGATATAGCCCTTGTCGCCGAGCGTGACGGCGTGGGCGAAGGCCGTCTCGGCGAGGCAGAAGGAGAGCGCGAAGGCGATGAGGAGCACGGTCGCGCGGCGCGCGCCGGCCCCTTGCCCGCCCAACGCGGCGGATATGAATGTCATGGGATGATCCTTGTGCGAACAGTCTGACGGTGCGCCCGCAGGCGCGGTCTGGGTGCCGTTCAGACGGGTCGCGGCGGACGCATCGGCCCTTCGGGCGCCATGTGCCGGAAAGCGTCGCTCAACGCGCATCGCGCCCTGTCGGGCATCTGCCCGGGTCCATTTTCGGCCCTGCAAATCAACGCCTGAAGCTGGTGATCGTGATCGGCGGGATTGTGGCTTGCAAACGAGCCGCCCTCATGGCCTTGCTCGGCCACGCCGTCCCCATGATGATGATCGTGGTCGTGGGAATGACCGTGCGCGCCGATATCCCCGCCGGTCTGCGCCGTCATCGCCACGGCTGCCATATGGGCGGCGGGACCATGCGTTGCGATGACGATAAGCGGCGCAACGATCAGCGCAAAGGCGGCCGTCAGCGCGATGAGGCCGCGCGCCGCATGCAAGATCGTGCGATGGACGGGCTTCTTGACCAAACCTGACTGTCTTTTCGACATGCCCCTGCGAAGGCTTGCTACATCCTCCGGGGGAGGTTAATCAAGCCTTAATGACGCGTGAAAACCGACATGCGACCCATCCCGGTATCGTCAAGCGGCTGAAACGCGCCGATGGTCATCTTCACGCCGTCATCGCGATGATTGAGGATGGGCGTTCCTGCCTTGAGGTTACCCAGCAGCTCCAGGCCGTCGAAAAAGCCATCGCCGGCGCGAAACAGGCGCTGATCCACGACCATATCGATCATTGCCTCGACACGGACAGCGACCGTGAAGAGCTGAAGGCCATTTCGAAGTTCTTGTGAGTGCCCGCCATGCTGAGCGTTCTGAAGAACCGCACCTATCGCTGTCTTTTCGCCGCGCAGGTCGTCGCGCTTGTGGGCACCGGCCTTGCGACCGTGGCGCTGGGACTGTTGGCCTGGGACCTCGCTGGCGGCGATGCCGGCCAGGTGCTGGGCACGGCGCTGGCGATCAAGATGGTGGCCTATGTCACGCTGTCGCCGGTGGCGCAGGCGTTTGCCGACCGGGTTCCCCGGCGCACCCTGCTCGTCGCGCTCAACATGATCCGGGCCGGCGTCGCCGCGGCGCTGCCCTTCGTGACCGAGATCTGGCAGATCTACGGGCTGATCTTCCTGCTTCAGGCGGCATCGGCCGGGTTCACACCCGCCTTTCAGGCGACCATTCCCGACGTGCTGCCCGACGAAGAGGACTACACCAAGGCGCTGTCGCTGTCGCGACTGGCCTATGATCTGGAAAGCCTGTTGTCGCCCATGCTGGCGGCGGCGCTTTTAACGGTGGTGAGCTTCCCGGTCCTGTTCGGCGGCACGGTGATCGGCTTTGCCGCCTCGGCGCTGCTGGTGCTGTCAGTCACCTTGCCATGGCCGAAACCGGACACGCAGCACGATGTCTTAACGCGCATCACCCGTGGAACCCGCATCTATCTGGCGACGCCACGGCTGCGGGCGCTGCTGGCGCTGTCCTTTTCCGTCGCCGCCGCCGGCGCCATGGTCATCGTCAACACGGTGGTTCTGGTGCGCCGGGACCTTGGCCTGACGGACGAGGCGTTGGCGCTGACGCTCGCGGCCTTCGGCGCAGGCTCGATGGTCGCCGCGCTCGGCCTGCCGCGCCTTCTGGAAACCCGGAGCGACCGGCGCGTCATGTTGATCGGCACGGCGGGCATGACGCTGGCCCTGGCCGCGATGGGCGCTGCGGGCGCGGTCTACGGACTGCGTTGGGACTGGCTGCTGGTCGCATGGTTCCTCGCGGGCGTGGGCTATTCGGCGGCGGTCACGCCGTCCGGGCGCCTGCTGCGCCGTTCGGGTCATGCGGAGGATCGCCCGGCCTTGTTTGCCGCGCAGTTCGCCCTGTCCCATGCCTGTTTCCTGATCACCTATCCGCTGGCCGGCTGGCTGCAAGCCGCCCATGGCAGCGTCACGGCGATGCTGACGCTCGCCGCGCTCAGCGCCATAGGGCTGGCGGCCGGCATGCTGCTCTGGCCGCGTCACGACGCGATCGAGATCGCCCACAGCCATGACGATCTTCCCGCCGACCATCCCCACATCGCCTCCGGCGCCCGGCACAGCCACGCCTATGTGATCGACGATCTGCATCGGCGCTGGCCAGCGGACAGGGAGATCGCGCGCGGTGTCTAAGTCGAGCGATTCAAAGCGATGCTATTCGCTCGTGCAGGTCGGAGAGAGGCCCTGCCAGATGAGCCTGATCGTTTCGCGCCGACGCTCCCCATCGGGCGGCGTCTTGAGCAGGGCGGCGGA
>NZ_CFIFWG010000097.1:10333-11538 GCF_984466335.1 Roseitalea sp.
CCATGGCGCTTCCGTCGCCTTTGCGGACAAAGCCCTGTTCGGCGAGGTCGCCAAGCCGTATGCCGAGAGCTTCGGCCAACCCGGACCCCGTCACCGGCCGGTGCGCATGGGCCAAATGGTCCGCGTGGAACGCCGTGTGGGTGGCCAGTTGGACGAAGAGCGGCGCCACGGTTTCGAAGTACCGATACAGACGCTCGGCGACATCGGCGAGATAGGCTTCCGTTTCCTCGGGCTCGCGCGGCGGCTCGCCGAGCAGGTCTTCAAGATCCGGTGGCGGTGGCGCCATGGCGGTGAAGAAGAGTTCGTCCTTGGAGCCGAAGCGCTGATAGAGAACGGCCTGCGAGATGCCGACCGCCTCGGCGATCTCGCGCGTCGTGGCGAACTGGCCCCGATCGACAAACGCCAGGCGGGCCGCTTCGAGAATGTCCTCGTCTTCGACTGTGCGTGCGCGTCCCATTTATCCTTCAGCCTCATTCATAGGCGATGGCGTCACAAACCGGCGTCCTCATAGCGCGTCGCGCCGGTCCCATACAGGCGATCAGCGTCAACACAGCAACCAGTACGGTCCACGCCAGAACGCCTATCGGCGAGAACACCAGCGGCAAGGTCAGATGAAGACCGTGATTCCCGACAATATAGGCGACGGCCATCGATAAGGGGACCGAAAGGATGCCAGCAAGAAGAACGCTGGCGAGTGCGATGGCGTAGCCTTCGGTGAGAATGAGATTGCGCACGGCCGCAGGGCGCGCGCCCACGGCGCGGATGACGCCGATCTCCCGCGTCCGTTCAAGGACGTTCAACCCCATCGACGCGGCAAGCCCCAATCCGCCGACGATGATGGCCGCGAGCGCCGCGGTCGAGAGCAACGCCAGCAGGATCGCGAAGTGGTCGACCATGGCCTGCCGCAAGGCCGGGCGCGTGAACAGGAGCGCCGGCATGGAGCCTGCGTCCACAATCACTTCCTCGATCTGGCTGGCAAGGCGGTCTTCCGTACCGGGATCGGCTGCGACTCGGATGACGCCGGCAAGGCCGTCGGCGCCCGCCAGTTCAGCGAAGGTGGGCGGGTTCGTGTAAAGCGACGGCTCGGCGACCTCCTCGATGACGCCGACGATACGCCCATTCACCGAACGCGGACCAAGCGCGAGTTGCACGTCGGCCCCGATGACCAGCGCGGGTTCTATGGCCTGAAGGTTGCGGTTGACGAC
>NZ_CFIFWG010000098.1:0-3222 GCF_984466335.1 Roseitalea sp.
GGGATTTTGTGATCTGGCAAGGCGCGCGCAACGCCGCCCGGAGCGCAAAAGACCAGGCTCGGGCGATGTGCGGCTATCATCTGATGTCAATGTGTTGCCGGCCTCCGGCTTGGACGTCTTTTCCGCCGGCAGCATCGTCAAAAGCCTCGCGCGGTCGTCGGATCGCGCCGCGGTGTTTTCCGCGCCGCGGCGAAAAACCTTGTCCATCAAATCGCTCCCATCCAAAGACAAACCGCTCTAAACGCGTCGACGGGCTCGAAGGGTACCCCCTTCGGACCCGTCCATTTGCCTATTCGGTGGCTGCGAAACCGCCCTGACGGGTGTCGGTCGTATTGTCCGGATTGTCGATCGTCGCGCTCACGTCACCGCCGACGACCAGTGTGCCGTTATCGTCATAGAACCTGCCATCCAGCACGGTCGCCATACCGTAATCGCCGCTGTAAACGCCGCTGCCTATGCTCAGCGTGCCGTTCATGTTTGCGTCGAAATCGGTCCCGCTGATCGTCCCGTTTGACATGGGGAGCGTCCCGGTGACATCCGCTTCGACCTGTTCGGTGTCACTGTTGAAGAGGGTGAACCCGGTCGCCGAGCCAGCGGCCGTATCGGTGTCGAAATTCGCGGTCATCGCAAGATCCCCGATCAGGGTGAGATTCCCAGCCTCACCCAGCCCATCCACGCCAATCGCGCCCGTCATGGACACGGACCCGGTCCGGCTGCCGGTGTCTTCGGGCGTCAGGGTGTCGTTCTGGATCTGCGCCAGCAGAGCTTGGAGGCTGGCATAATCTGCAAGGTTTCCACCCGCGGACCCGCCCGGCGACATCCCGCCGCCGGAACTGCTGCATGCCGTCAGGGCCAAGAGACCGGTACCGACCAACACCAAGATTGCGGATTTCTTCATTGCACGGGCCTTCCCTCGATCGATCCGGTTCATTTTCGCAATACGGCAAGGCAATCGCTGATTTTGCGCGTCTTGTTAACCTAGAGGAACTTATAGGTTGTCCGGGGCCGGCCTCTCAGAAGCGCCGGCGCGCTTGCCTTGCGATCTGATTCAGCCGCGCGGCGGGCCTTTCACATCGCACCGCGCTTTCCCCGCAGCGCTGGCCGGCATCGACGGGCCGACGGCGGTCTTCACAACGGCTCTAAACGATCACCGATCCGTTCCCGCTTGTTAATTGAACGCTATGGCGAAGCCTGTAAGGTCGGACCATCGGGTGGTCCGAGACGGTTTGGGATAAGCGGACGCATATGGACGGAACGGACGTCGACAAGCGCTTTTGGGAGCATTTGCCGGTGGCGCGGGTGCCGCGTCGCGGGCCCACGCGCGGCAGCAACGCGCAACTGCGCGCCAAGCTCGGCAGCCTGATCGCGTTCATCTATCCCGACGATGAGGCCGACGCGCTGGTGCAGGCGGTGTGCGACGCGTTCTGGCCCGAAAACCTCAAGTCGCGCCAGCGCGGCCGCCAGCCCGGCAACACGCTGTGGTCCGAAGAGGACGCGATCGTCATCACCTACGGCAACACCTTCTTCGACGGCGCGCACAAGCCGCTCGACCTGCTGGGGGATTTCCTGCACCGCTATCTGAGCGGCACGACCAATGGCGTGCACATCCTGCCATTCTTCCCGTTCACCTCCGACGACGGCTTTGCGGTGACCGACTATCGCATGGTCAATTCGGTGCTCGGCGACTGGGACGACATTCGCCGCATCGCCGCCGACTTCACGTTGATGTCCGATCTCGTGCTCAACCACGTCTCCAGCCAGAGCGCCTGGTTCAGCGAATATCTACAGGGGCACGAACCCTATGACGGCTTCTTCGTGGAAGCCTCGCCCGAGGACGATCTCAGCCAGGTGGTGCGCCCGCGCGCGCACGCGCTTCTGCGCGAGGTGGAGACCGCCGGCGGCACGCGCCATGTCTGGTGCACCTTCTCGCACGACCAGGTGGACCTCGACTTCCGCAATCCCGAGGTGCTGATCGAGTTCATCCGCATCATGCGGCTGCACATCGACAATGGCGTGCGCATCCTGCGGCTCGATGCGGTCGCCTTCATCTGGAAGAAGGCGGGCACGCCCTCGATCCACATGCCGCAGACGCACGCCATCGTGCGGCTGATGCGCGTTCTGGCCGATTATGCGGCCGAGCCGGTCGTGCTCTTGACCGAGACCAACGTGCCGAACACGGAGAACCTTTCCTATTTCGGCAACCGCAACGAAGCGCACGCGATCTACAATTTCCCGCTGCCGCCGCTGGTGCTGCACGCGCTGTGGTCGGGCACCTCGGAGCTTCTGAACCGCTGGCAGATGGCGATGCCGCCGGCGCCGCTCGGCTGCGCCTATCTCAACTTCACCGCCTCGCATGACGGCATCGGCGTGCGCGGCGGCGAGGGGCTGATCACCGAGCCGGACCTCGACCGCATGGTCGGCACGGTCGAAGCCTTTGGCGGCAAGGTTTCGATGCGCGCCATGCCGGACGGCACGCGCCGGCCGTACGAACTCAACATCGCCTTCTACGACGCGATGGCCGGCACCTTCGCCGGCGTCGACGGCCGGCAGGAAGAGCGCTTCCTGTGCAGCCAGACCATCCAGATGGCGCTCGAAGGCATTCCCGCCTTCTACATCCATTCGCTTCTGGCCACGCGCAACGATCAGGAAGGATACGCCAAGACCGGGCAGAACCGGGCGCTGAACCGCAAGCGTTGGAACTATGGGGATTTGCGGGCGCTGCTCGACGATGGCGACAATGAGCATGCGCGCATCCTGGCGCGGTTGTCCGAGCGCATCCGCATCCGCCGCGCGCAGCCCGCCTTCCATCCGAACGCGACGCAGTTCACCATGCAGTTCGGGCCGCGCCTGTTCGGTTTCTGGCGCCAGTCGCTCGATCGCGACCAGTCGATCTTCGCCATCCACAATGTCAGCGCCGAAGAGGTCGCCATTCCCGTCAGCGCGATCAATTTGATCGGCGGCGAGCACTGGGTCGACCTTCTGTCGGGCGAGCAGGTGCGCGCGCACGGCACCGATATCCTGGCGGGCGACCGCGCCCGGTCGGGCGGCGACATCCGCTTTGCGCCCTATCAGTGCCGATGGATTTCCAATCGAGGGTAGGGCGGGGGCGGCCCTGCGGACAAAGCAACGACGCCTTAATCCACGCGAACGAACTCTCGCATTGTCAGACCTGCCACCGCTTTGAAATGTGTCGGACGAGGTTCACCTTCATCCGCAGCGATG
>NZ_CFIFWG010000098.1:3232-10446 GCF_984466335.1 Roseitalea sp.
CTTTCGGTGTCGTTGTCGCATCCAGCTCAAAAGTGCCTTTGAGCAACAATGTGTTGTCAAGTGTAACGACCCTGAATTCATTGCCCTCAAAAATGCACACCGCACCCGGTGCTGTGTGCTCGTCATTTGGTGGCTCGATAATGCCATCCGCCTCAAGATAGGTCTGTGACCACACACCTTGGAGTTCATCAAAGTCAGCTTGGCTAATCGGATTCATGGAAGCTCAAGCGGGTAATTTACTACTCAGAAGCGGGCTAGCACATTGCAGGTCGAATGTCGTTGATGGGCTCTGAGCGGACGTGCAAACCAAACACCCGGCCTTCAGGTGCTGGCCCGACTACCGCGTTCAATCCACCCGGCGCCTACCCGAACTCGGCATCGTCCGCCCGCACCGCTTCGTGCAAATCGCGCGCGAGGTCGGGGCCTGCGGCCTGCACGCGGCCCAGGCGGGAATGAAGGGCGCTTCCACGGAATTGTCGAGGAAGGTGCGGCCGGCCCCGGCCATGTTGGCGGCGGTGCGTGGGCCGCCCCGGCCTCGAAGGCGCTACGGTCGCCTTGCGGGCGGGGTGGGCGCTGCGTCCTCCCGCATCGACCCGCATGAGCGGCGCTCCTCATCGATCAGGAGCCAGGGTTCGATCCGCCCGCTGAGCGGAAGACCGTTTCCGCGCCCGATGGCGTCCTCGATCGGTTCCCTATTCCTCCATTCCAGAAAGAAGAACGTCGCGTGCCGATCGGACGCGACCGACCTTACGTCTTCCAGGAACCGGGGGAGCAGGTGGATGCGCGCTCCTTCCCTTCGTCCCAGGTCGCGGGAATTATGCTCTTGGCGGACATAGGCATGGAGATCGCCCACGCGATGTTCGCCATAGCCTTGGCGGCGTTTGGAAAGCTGCGTCTGACGGCGCCTTGAGCAGATGACATATAGGCCGGTCAAGAAAACACTCCTGCGCCGTTGAAACCGCGGGCGCGATGCCGTCGTCGCCGCCTTGCGAGCCGGCGCCGACACATGCATCGGTGGCCGGCTTCAGGCGACGGCCACTGCCTCGATCTCAAGCAGCCATGCTTCGTCATAGATTTCGGCGATGACGACGGTCAAGGCGGGCGAAAGGGTGCCGAGAACCTCCTGCCTTACCTTGCTGTTCAGGGCCCGGTGTTTCCGGCTCGACAGAAAGGTCGTGTGCTTGACGATGTTCTCCAGGCCCATCCCCGCGGCGACCAGTTGGCGTTCGACGTTCTTCCACGTCAGCCTTGCCTGATCCTCGAAACCTTCCGGAACGCTTCCGTCGGCGTCCACGGGTATCTGCCCGCTGACATGGACGATGCGCGAAACGCCCTCCGCGAGGCGGGCCTGCGCATAGCCGCCGGATGCGGCCGGACCCTGTTCGGAGTTGATCGGAGTCGTTTTCATCTGTTTACCCTTTATCCAGCGCCTACCCGAACTCGGCATCGTCCGCCCGCACCGCTTCGTACAAATCGCGCACCAGGTCGGGGTCGGCGGCCTGCACGCGGCTCCAGGCGGGAATGAAGGGCGTTTCCATGGGATTGTCGAGGAAGGTGCGGCCGGCCTCGACGATGTTGGCGGCGAACAGTTCGACCGCGCGCTCCTCCTCGTGCCGGTCCACATGCAGCCCGTTCATGCGCGCATCGTTATAATAGGTCTCCACGAAATCGAGCGCGATGCGGTAGTAGCTCGCCTTGAGCGCGCGGAACGTCTCCTTGGAGAACACGGTCCCGTCGGTGGCCAGCTTGCGGAACAGCGCCTTGCAGATGTCGGTGGACATGCGCGACAGGCCCTTGGACGCATCGCCCTCGGACAGCGGCTGGTGCTTATGGTCGTAGGCGTCGGAAAGCTCCACCTGGCACACGCTGCGCGGGGCGAGGTTGCGCCAGGCTTCCGACAGGGTGCCGATCTCCAGCCCCCAGTCGGAGGGAATGCGCATGGCCGGCAGGATCGAGGCGCGCATGGCGAACTCGCCGGCGAGCGGGTAGCGGAAGGCGCGCAGATAGTCCAGATAATCGCGCTCGCCCACGGTCTTGCGCAGGGCAAGCAGCAGCGGGGCGACCAGCAGCCGGCTGACCCGGCCGTTCATCCTGCCCTCGGCGGTGCGCGGATAATAGCCCTTGCAGAACTGGTAGGCGAAGTCGGGATTGGCGACCGGATAGACCAGCCGCGCCAGCATGTCCCTTGAATAGGTCACAATATCGCAATCGTGCAGCGCGACGACGTCGCTTTCGGCGCGGGCCAGCGTATAGCCGATGCAATACCACACATTGCGCCCCTTGCCCGGCTCGGAGGGGGACAGGCTCGCCTCGGCCAGCCGCGCATCGATCGCGCGCAGGCGCGGCCCGTCGTTCCACAGAACCGAATGGGGCAGGGCGAGCCGGCAGAAGAAGGCGCGGGCGGCCCTGTATTCCTCCTTCGAGGCGCGGTCGAGGCCGATCACCACATGGTGGATGAAGCGGACCTTGCTCAGTTCGTCGAGGATCGCCGGCAGGGCCGGCCCTTCCAGCTCCGAATAGAGCGAGGGCAGGATCAGCGTCACCTTCTGGCGCTCGGCGATGACCTCCAGTTCCCGTTCGAGATCCTCGGGGCTGCGCGTGCGCAGATTGTGCAGGGTGGCGACCGCGCCGTTCTGGTGAAAGTCTGCCATGGTGTCGGCTCCCGTTCGTCTTCAACCTATCGGCATGGCCATCGTTTCGCGTTGCGTCAGGTCAAGCCGAAAGGACCGACAGCACCGCCGCGTTCCAGCCGGCGGGCCCTGCTTTCCTGGTGCGCGTTATCGTTCCGTCGTCCTCGCCGGCAAGGCGGGGCAGGGGCGTGCCGCGCGGATTGGCGACGATGAAGGCGCGGTCGGCCGCTTCCAGCATCTCGATGTCGTTGGGCGCGTCGCCCAGCGCGACGGTGAAAGGCCGGGCGCCGGGGAAGAGATGCTCCGTGATCGCGTCCATCCGTCCGGCCTTGCTGGCGCCGAAGCAGAGCGTCAGGAAGCGGCCGCCCGCGCGAGCATGCACGCCCCTGTCCTTCAGCCAGGCGGTGAAACGGTCGCGTCCGGCCGCATCGCCGGACCAAAGGCCCGGCTCGGAAAAGCGGCGGTCGGCGGCGCGCCGCGCGGCCCCACCAGACAGGCCGGTCGCCTCCATGATGCCGGCGATGCCCATGTCGGCAAAGCCCGTGAAGCGGGCGCGCAGAGCGTCCGGCGCGTCGGCCAGGATCGCGCGCAGACGCGCATGGTCGTCGGTTGCCGCGCCCTGTTCCTCGCCGTCGGGCGCAAGAACGCCCGCGCCGTTCTCGACGATCGCCGGGCAGTGCGCGAACGCCAGTTCGGCGCGCAGCGGCGCGATCTCGGCGGCGGTCTTGGACGAGGCGAGGACCAGCGGCGCGCCGCGTTCCCTCAGGGCCGAGAGCGCGGGTTCTGCGGCGTGCCAGGCATAGGTCTCATGGTCGAGCAGCGTGCCGTCCAGATCGGTGAAGACGATGAGCGGGCGGGCGGACGTGGTGTCGGACATGGCGGTGAGAAAGCAGAACCGTGTGACAGGGATGAGACAAGGTTAACACCCGTTTCGCATCGCTCCAAAGCGCTGTTCGGTCCCCGACTTGACCGATTGGATCAGCTTGAGGCGTCCTGGCTCGATCGTCCACGGCTTTCAGGTGGATTCCTTCACGTTCCAGCATCAGGCCGATCCTGCGGTAGCCAAACCGGCGGCGTTCGCTGGCAATCTCACGCATGCATTGTCTGATCTCGGGACAATCCGGCAAGCGTTTGCGCGTGACCGTCTTCGGGTCGACACCGGCCAACCGGCAGGGGCACTGCGCATCGCAGCACATAACTGCCTACCGCATCACCGATTTTCGGGTGGCCCAATGGGTGGGCCGAAGAAGGTGGCGTCTGATATTATCTATTAAAAACAATATCTTAGAGAGGTAAATGGTGCTGCTAGAGAGATTCGAACTCTCGGCCTCTCCCTTACCAAGGGAGTGCTCTACCCCTGAGCTATAGCAGCGTCTTTGGCGGCCGGCGGCTTGTGCCACAGCCGTTTTGCCTTATCAAGGTGTCAGTTGCCGCGCCATGCGATATTGGCGGCAGCGCATGCTATTGCCGAAGGGTGGACGGCGAGGGCCGGCACAGGCGCACCGATGACCGCAAGGACCAAGACCGAGAGCGCCCGTGCGCGCAAGGAAAGGCTGGCCGCCGAATTGCGCGCCAATCTGCAAAAGCGAAAAGCCCAGGCGCGCGCGCGCCGGGCCGGCGCGGCCGATGCGCGCGATGAAGGGCTGAAGGCGGCGCCCGCCAGCGACGGCGAAAAGGCCAGGCCCGACTGAGGCGGCGGCATCTTTGATGCGGCGGCCGGGAAATGCCGGACCGCCAGCGCCAATCGCTCAAATGCCCTCCTTGCGGTCAACCGGGCGTTAACCCTCCCTTCAACCCTTGCGGGCCAAACCGGCGCCTCGCCCTGCCGTTGCGGAAGAGTGCTGTTTGCGAGCCCGCGATCGGCCGTGTGGAGCGGACCGGGCTCGCCTTGAAGCGGCCCCGATCATCGTCTAAACGGCGCCCAACGAGGGGACTTTCCTGATGGACAGCATTCGCATCGTCGGCGGCCACGCGCTCAACGGCGTCATTCCGATTTCCGGCGCCAAGAACGCGGCCCTGCCGCTGATGATCGCCTCGCTTCTGACCGACGACACGCTGACGCTGGAAAACGTGCCGCATCTGGCCGATGTGGAGCAACTGATCCGGATCCTGTCCAATCATGGCGTCGACTATGCGGTGAAGGGCCGGCGTCGCGCCGAGGGGCAGAACTTCGCCCGCACGATCGATTTCACCGCGCGCGACATTGTCGACGTCACCGCGCCCTATGAACTGGTCTCGAAAATGCGCGCCAGCTTCTGGGTGATCGGCCCGCTTCTTGCGCGCATGGGCGAGGCGCGCGTCTCGCTGCCGGGCGGCTGCGCCATCGGCACGCGGCCGGTGGATCTGTTCATCGAGGTGCTCAAGGCGCTGGGCGCCGAGATCGAGATCGAGAACGGCTATGTGCATGCCACCGCCCGCAACGGCCTTGCCGGCGCGCGCTACGCCTTCCCGAAGGTTTCGGTCGGCGCGACCCATGTCGCGCTGATGGCCGCCTCGCTGGCAAGGGGGCAGACGGTGCTCGAAAATCCGGCTCGCGAGCCGGAGATCGTGTGCCTGGCCGACTGCCTGAACAAGATGGGCGCCAGGATCGAGGGGGCGGGCACGGACACGATCGCGATCCAGGGCGTCACCTCGCTGTCGGGCGCGCGGCACCGGGTGATCCCCGACCGGATCGAGACCGGCACCTACGCCATGGCCGTCGGCATGACCGGTGGCGACGTGCTCCTGAAGGGGGCGGAAACCGAAACCTGGCGGGCGGCCATCGATGTGCTGGGCGAAACGGGCATCGACATCACCCACGAAGAAGGGGGCGTGCGCGTCCACCGCAACGGCAACGGCCTCGTCGCGGCCGATGTCGCAACGCGCCCCTTTCCCGGCTTTCCGACCGACCTTCAGGCCCAGTTCATGGGGCTGATGACCCGAGCGAGCGGGACCGCGCGCATCACCGAGACGATCTTCGAGAACCGCTTCATGCACGTGCAGGAACTGGCGCGCCTCGGCGCCCGCATCGCGCTCGACGGCCAGACCGCCACCGTCACCGGCGTGCCGGTGCTCAAGGGCGCGCCGGTGATGGCGACGGACCTGCGCGCCTCGGTGTCGCTGGTGATCGCCGGCCTTGCGGCCGAGGGCGAAACCCGGGTCAACCGCGTCTATCATCTGGACCGCGGCTTCGAGCGGCTCGAAGAGAAGCTCGCCGCCTGCGGCGCGCAGATCGCCCGCGTTTCTGCCTGACCGCCCACGCACGCCATGCGCCGTTCCTGATCTAGCCGTTCGGCCCTGTTGCGCCGCACCCTTGAAAGGCGTAGCAGTTCGTGCGGACCCTGGCCTTTCCGAACATGCGTGGCGGACCGATGGACGGCTTGAAACTGTTGGCGCTTGACGAATCCGATCTGACGGTCATTTCCGCCCAGATGCAGGACGCCGTCACCAAGCCAGGAACGTTCGACTACCGCCCCGGCGCGCGGCGCTTCTCGCTGCTCGCCAACCGCTTTGCCTGGGACGCGGAGACCGGAACCCGAGTGCAGGGCCACCAGCGGCGGCAGGCGGCGCTGTCGTTCGCGCGCGTGAGGGCCGTCAGGACGATCGGCGTCAGGCGCGGCGACCGCGATCAGGTGCTGTCGCTGCTGGCGATCCGTTTCGCGCCGGGCGATGCGGCCCCCGCCGGCACGATCGAACTCATCTTCGCCGACGAAGCGGCGATTCGGCTCGATGTCGAGGTGATCGAGGCGCAGATGGCCGATCTGGGCGCGGCCTGGGAGACCAGCTTCAAGCCGCGTCACCCGGCCGGCTGACGGTGCCGGGGGACCGAACCGTGCCGCACCTGCTCGACAGCGCCGGGACCGATTTCGAGGCTCGTTTCTCCGCTTTTCTGGGGCTGAAGCGGGAAACCTCCGCCGATGTGGAGGCCGCCGTGCGCGCGATCATCGACGATGTGCGGGCGCGGGGCGATGCGGCGCTGGCCCGGCTCACGCTCCGATTCGACCGGCTCGATCTCGATGCGACGCCGATGCGCGTGGGGACGGACGAGATCGAGGCGGCGGTCGCGCGGATCGATGCCGAGACGCTGGACGCGCTCACCCTGGCGCGCGACCGCATCCGCTCCCACCATGCGCGGCAGATGCCCAAGGACGATATCTACACCGACGCGCTCGGCGTCACGCTCGGCAGCCGCTGGACGCCGGTGGACTCGGTCGGCCTTTACGTGCCCGGCGGCACGGCCGCCTATCCGTCCTCGGTGCTGATGAACGCCGTGCCGGCGACCGTCGCCGGCGTTGCGCGCATCGCCATGGTGGTGCCGGCGCCGGACGGCGCGCTGAACCCGCTCGTGCTCGCCGCCGCCGATCTGGCGGGCGTCACCGAGATCTACCGGATCGGCGGGGCGCAGGCGGTGGCCGCGCTCGCCCACGGCACCGAAACGATCGCGCCCGTCGCCAAGATCGTCGGGCCGGGCAACGCCTATGTGGCGGCGGCCAAGCGGGCCGTGTTCGGCACGGTCGGCATCGACATGATCGCCGGCCCCTCCGAGGTGCTGGTGGTGGCCGACGGGCACAACGATCCGGACTGGATCGCCGCCGACCTTCTGGC
>NZ_CFIFWG010000098.1:10456-11498 GCF_984466335.1 Roseitalea sp.
GACGAGGCGGCGCAATCGATCCTGATCACCGATGACGCAGCGCTCGCCCAGGCCGTCGCCGGTGCGGTCGAGCGGCAACTGGCGAGGCTGCCGCGCGCCGGGACGGCGGCGGCGAGCTGGCGTGATTTCGGCGGCATCGTCACCGTTGACGACATCCATTCTGACGCAACGCTCGCCCTGATCGACCGCATCGCCGCAGAGCATCTGGAACTGGCCTGCGCGGGCGCCGACGCGCTTGCGGCCCGCGTCTCCAATGCCGGCGCCATCTTCATCGGCCGCCATACCCCGGAAGTGATCGGCGATTATGTGGGCGGCTCCAACCATGTGCTTCCCACGGCGCGCTCGGCCCGCTTTTCCTCGGGCCTGTCGGTGCTCGATTTCGTCAAGCGCACCTCGATCCTCAAGCTGGGGCCGGACCAGTTGCGCGCGCTCGGCCCGGCCGCGATCAGGCTCGCCGAGGCCGAGGGCCTGGACGCGCATGCGCGCTCGGTCGCGATCCGCATGAACCCCGGAGGGGCCGATGCCGGATGAAGCCGATTTCGGGCCGAACGACCGGCTGGCGGACCTGACGCTCGATGCCTCGATCGGCCGCTCGACGCCGGATGTCGAGCATGAGCGGGCCGTGGCGATCTTCGATCTGATCGAGGAGAACAGATTCAAGCCCGTGGGCGATCCGGGCGAGGGGCCCTACGCGCTCGACCTGTCGGTCCGCGAGGGCAAGCTGGTGTTCGCGATCGGGCGCGAGGGGGGCGAGGACGTGGCGACGCACATATTGTCGCTCGGCCCGTTCCGCCGGATCGTCAAGGACTATTACATGATCTGCGAGAGCTATTACGAGGCGATCAAGAGCGCCACGACCAGCCAGATCGAGACGATCGACATGGCCCGGCGCGGCGTCCACAATGACGGCTCGCAAACGCTGATGGACCGGCTCGACGGCAAGATCGCCATCGATTTCGACACCGCACGCCGGCTGTTCACGCTGGTGTGCGTTCTGCACTGGAAGGGGTGAGGGCGTTCCGGGCCGTGATGGTGCGCGCTT
>NZ_CFIFWG010000099.1:0-11412 GCF_984466335.1 Roseitalea sp.
CAGCGCGCCCGCCCCGCGTCTGGCGATCGCGCCGACCACGTCGCGTTCGGACAGAATGCCCATGATCTTGCGGTCGGCATCGACCACCACCATCGCGCCGACGCGATGCTCGCCCAGGGCGCGAACGGCATCGAGAATGCTGGCACCGTCCGCCAGCGTGAAGACGTCCGATCCCTTTTCCTCCAGAATACGGGCTACCGACATGGCGCGACCTCCTCCCGCTCCAAAGGGCACGAGCATCGGCGATCGCGCGGCCAATGACAAGCCTGGACCCTACGGCCTCCGCCGGGGGACCTGGGGTCGATCCAGCCAGCCAATGGCGAAAAAGCCGGTCACCAGGCCGCCAATATGCGCTTCCCAGGCGATCGAGGCGCCGCCGGCCATGCCGAACAGGTCGGCGCCGGCGGCGAAGTTGACGGCCATCCAGACCAGCATGAACGCCAGCACGCCGCGCTGGCCAAGGGCGGCCGCCGGCCCCAGCAGCGGACCCGAAAAACCCCGGCGCGGATGGCGCCGGTCCGCGCGGAAGCCGAAGCGCCCCGCCGCCCCCAGAAAGCCGGACACGGCGCCCGAGGCCCCCAGCAGCGGCACCCAGTCGCCGAAATAGAGCGCGGTGTGCAGCGCGACCGCGCCGGTCGCCGCGATGGTCCACAAGGCAAGGGTGCGCCACCAGCCGAGACGCCAGGCGACCGGCGCGCCGAAGGCCACGAACCAGATCATGTTGAAGCCCAGATGCAGCCAGTCGCCGTGAAGGAAGGTATGGGTCAGCGGGGCCGCCAGCGTCGGCAGGTCCGCCTGGAAGAAGCCGGGCGCGTAGCGAACCGGAAGGAAGGCGAAGTTGATGATCATCCAGCGGTCGAGCTGACCGTCGAACACGAATGTGCGCAGCAGGTGAACGCCCACGCAGACAGCCACCAGCACGATGATCGCACCGTGCAGATCGACCGCGGGCGCCCTTCCCCCTTCGCCGTCGCCAGGGGGCTGGCGCCGCGGTGCGGCGGGTTCGGGCGCGCGCTGTTCCATCGGCCCTAGTTAAACGCATGAATGGCACAAAAAAAGAGGCCATCCAGGTCGCCCCCAATGGCCCGGTCAGTCCCCTGCCCGCCTCGCTGCCGGCAGGTCCGGGCGCTGCGGCAAGGCCGCTCGCGTTTCGATGTGGTGAATGACCGCCTAACCCCCGCAGGGCAAAAGCCGCCCCTGCCAGGAGCGTTAACGCGCCCTGCGCCTGGCAAGGCGCTTGCATCGTCCCTTTCCAGGATTAGGGCGATGCCGGTCGGCGTGTCGAAACGGCACAGAACGGCGCCCCGAGGCGACGGAAACGGCACGATGCGTCAGAATGGAACACGACAGGTTTTCAACTATTGGAACACGCTGCGCGGCGAACGCGCCGCGCCGCGCCGGTCGGACATCGCGCCGGCGGCCCTGGGCGGGACCCTGGCGCACCTTTTCATCCTTGAGGCGGATGGAGCCGCGGTCCGGTTTCGGCTTGCCGGCACGTGGCTTGGAACCGTTTTCGGCCGGGAGTTGACCGGCACGCGGTTCGCCGCGCTGTTCGGCGGCGACGACCTGGCGCTCGCCGACCGGCTGGTCGATACGGTCGCAAGGGAGGCAGCCGTGAACGTCCTCGACCTGCATGCCACCGCAGAAGGCGAGCGCAGTGCCGATCTCGAAATGGTCCTCTTGCCGCTCGACGAAGAACCCGCACGGATTCTGGGCGCCGTCCACGCCCGTGGCAATCCGTTCTGGTTCGGCGCCTATCCGCTCGGGGCGGCGCATATGAGGGGCGTGCGGCTCCTCGATCCGGCCCGGCCCCTGTTCAGCCTGGCCAACCGCCCGACCACCCCCTTCCACCGCCCGGGCGGACCGGGCACGGGCACGGGCACGCGCCGCGCCCTGCGGGTCATCGAGGGCAGCGTGGGCGACCGCCGGCCCGCACGGGCGGGAACGCGCCCTCCTCCGGGCCTGCGCCTGGTGAAGGACGAACGCGGCACGCGCGAGCAGGCATAGGGCGAAGCGGTTCACGCAGCGCCCGCCCGCCTCGTCCCGCAAAGGTGCCGTTTCTTACCGCTTGTTAACCGATCGGACCGTAGGATGAAGCACGCTTAATCGCTGTCGGGTGAAATCATACAATGCTTGGCGCCGCTGTTGCAGACCGGACGGGACATGGCCCCAGTCGCCGCCTCTTCCAGCGCGTGAAGGTCAATCTGCACGGCCGGTTCATGCTTCAGGACCGCTCCGAGCACCCCTGCCAGATCCTCGACATGTCTCCGGCGACCGCCACGCTCTATACCGAGGCCGATGCCGGCGAGGGCGAACGCATCATCGCCTATGTCGACCATGTCGGCCGCATCGAGGGTCATGTCGTGCGCCGCTTCGAAGGCGGCTTTGCGATCGACCTGAACACATCGGCGCGCAAGCGCGAGAAGCTGGCCGCCCAGCTCACCTGGCTTGCCAACAAGCACGAACTGGACCTGCCCGAGGACCGGCGCCATGAACGCGTCATTCCCAAGAACCCGTCGAGCATCCTGACACTGGCCGACGGCCGCCAGTATCGCTGCCGGATCATAGACTTGTCCCTTTCCGGCGCGGCGCTCTCGATCTCCGTGCGTCCGGCGATCGGCACGCTCGTCAATCTCGGCGGCATGCGCGGCTCGGTCGTGCGCCATTTCGACGAAGGCATCGCCGTCGAATTCGCCTTCGTGCAGCGACCCGAATCGCTTTCCCAGTATATGGGCTGACCCCGCGCCGGCGCACCGGCGCCCGCTTGATGCCGCGATACGCTTCCCGGCGACGCGCCCTAGGGCCTTTTGGGGTTCAGGTTTCGCTGAAGCGCTCTAAGTTTTTGTTTTGCAGCGCGCCTTGTCGGCTCTGGTGATTCCACCTTCGCCGGACGCGCTCTCGCTTCCATATCCCGCAATCTCCGCCCTGCCGGGACACGCGCTTCGGTAAACGAAGCGTTGTCCATGGCGCGCCAATCGTATTCAAACTTTACTACTATTTTAATACAATAAAAAACGCCCTCTAATATAGTATAACTTAAATATAGGCGTGCGAATTCGCGCCACGTAGATTTGTTTCTGTCATGTTGTCCGCGCAAGGGAGACGGACACATGACTGATAATAACGACCCCGCCGGGCGCAAAGTCCGAAGCGTCGGCAAAGGGGTGCCCGCGCGACCCCGGTGGCGCAAGGCCATC
Source organism: Roseitalea sp. (assembly GCF_984466335.1). Classification (NCBI taxonomy): domain Bacteria; kingdom Pseudomonadati; phylum Pseudomonadota; class Alphaproteobacteria; order Hyphomicrobiales; family Ahrensiaceae; genus Roseitalea; species Roseitalea sp. The sequence goes on from NZ_CFIFWG010000099.1 coordinate 3,198, forward strand.
GTCGCGCCGTTGGCGGGTGCGGCGCTGCTCGGCGCGATGCTGCCGGCGCAGGCGGTGACCATGCAGACCGCCGGTCGCACGACCCAGCCGATCGGCCACTACGAATTCTGTCAGCGCGCGCCCGGCGAATGCCGGCCGACCGGCCAGGCTGCGCCTCATGCCCTCGACCGCAGGAGCTGGGCGGTGATGGTGGAGGTCAACAACCACTACAACACCACCGTCGTGCCGCTGACCGACATGCAGATCTGGGGCCGAGAAGAGCTTTGGTCGTTCCCCGGCGATGTCGGCGATTGCGAGGACTTCGTCCTGGCCAAACGCGATCGCCTGATGACGATGGGCTTTCACGCCTCCAACCTGCTGATCACCGTGGTTCGACAGCCCAACGGCGAAGGCCACGCGGTGCTCACCGTTCGCACCGATCGCGGCGACTTCATCCTGGACAACCTCGTCGGCACCATCGCCGACTGGCGCGACACGCCCTACACCTATCTGAAGCGGCAGAGCACCCGCCATGCGGGCCGCTGGGAGACCGTTCGCGACGATCGGACCCGCATTTCGGCGGCCCGCTGACGCAAGTATTGCCCGGTCAGTCCCCCACCCACCCGTCCCCCAGACCGGGCTGGAGCCGGCTCTCCCAGGAGAGCCGGCTCTTCTGCATTCAGATGGCTTGCCGCGGTCCTGCGCCGCGCATCGGCACAAATTCGCCGCGACCATTTCAACCAGATCAATCACATGCCGGGACTGAACAGAAACCGGCGGTCATCGAGGATGGAAAGGAAAGGGCTTGAAACCAATCGGATGAATGGTCGGAGCGGCAGGATTCGAACCTGCGACCCTCTGGTCCCAAACCAGATGCGCTACCAGGCTGCGCTACGCTCCGAGGCCCTAGCTTGCGCCCGCATACACGCGCCAAAGGCGGCGGGCAAGGGCGCAGTACGCGCGCCTACCGGTCTTCGATAGCCGGGTGAACCAGCCGGTCGCCCGTCCCCATGCCGAGCCGTTCGGCGGTGCCCGCATGCACTTCAAGAACAAAGCGCGCCGCGCCGCCCGAGCGGATCGACGCCGTGGACAAGGGCACGGTCTCGCGCGCGATCCGCACGATCGACCCGTTCGCATCGGCGAAAACGATGTCGAGCGGCGTCGGCGTGTTACGCATCCAGAAGCTGCGCGGCGCCTCGTCCTCGAAGACGAACAGCATGCCGCGATCGGCCGGCAGGTCGAGGCGGTGCATCAGCCCGCGCATGCGCTGCGCGCCCGTGCGCGCGATCTCGATGTCGAACTGGGCCTTGCGCCCGCCTTCGGCGCCGACCACCACCAGTGCCACCGGGTCGACGGGCAGGCGCATCGGCGCCTGCGCGCGCGCCGTCGCAAGCGCGAAAAGCGTGGCCGCGATCAGGATCGCGGCCAGCCCGGCCGCCACGGCGCCGGCGCGAGACGGATATGGCGCGCTCAATGCGATGACGGCGGCTGGACGCCGATATCGGGATAGATCTCGGCCGCCATCAGCCCCTTGTCGCCCTCGCCGAACCGGGCGATCACAACCTGGCCGGGACGCAGTTCGGTCAGTCCGAAGCGCCGCAGCGTCTCCATGTGCACGAAGATATCGGGCGTCCCCTCGCCGCGCGTCAGGAAGCCGAACCCCTTGGTCCGGTTGAACCACTTGACGATGACACGCTCAAGCCCGCTGGTCGGCGTCACGTTGACATGGGTGCGCGGCTCGCTCGATGCCGGATGAACGGCGGTCGAGGCATCCATGGAGATGACGCGAAAGGCCTGATAGCCGCGCGCCCCGCGCCCCACCTCGCACACGACCCGCGCCCCTTCCAGAGCGGTCTGGAAGCCGTCGCGACGCAGGCAGGTCACGTGCAGCATGACGTCACCCATGCCCGGCTCGTCGGGCACGATGAAGCCGTAGCCCTTGGCGATGTCGAACCATTTTATCCGCCCGGCGATCTCGACAAGGTCGGCAACGCCCCCGCCACGCGCCTCGTTTTCCTGAAGACCGGGACCCTTATCCTTGCCAGACCGCGAGCCATCACCCATTACAAAACACCCCCGACACGCCCCGATGCCGATGGACCAGTCGCATCCGGGCCGTGATTCGCGGCCACAATAGCATTACCACCGCCGATTGCGGCAAGTGCGAAACGCGCTTTATCCGGAAAACAAGATCCGTTTCGGGGTTGACGAGGCCATGCTGTGAATAAGTATTGCCGCGCCAAGGGACCACACATGCTCGAAAGGTGAAACGATGCGTTATCTCCACACAATGGTGCGCGTGCGCGATATCGAGGAGTCGCTCGACTTCTACTGCGGCAAGCTGGGCCTTGAAGAGGTCGAGCGCCACGAGAACGAGAAGGGCCGGTTCACGCTGATCTTCCTCGCCGCGCCCGAGGACAGGCGGGCGGCGCTCGAAACGCGCGCGCCGACGGTCGAACTGACCTACAACTGGGACCCGGAAGACTATCAGGGCGGCCGCAATTTCGGCCATCTCGCCTATGTCGTCGATGATATCTACGCCGCCTGCCAGCGCCTTGCCGATGGCGGCGTGACGATCAGCCGCCCCCCGCGCGACGGACATATGGCCTTCATCCGCTCGCCCGACGGCATTTCGATCGAACTGCTCCAGAAGGGCGATCCGCTGCCAAGGGCCGAACCTTGGGCGAGCATGGAGAATAAAGGCAACTGGTGAGGGGGAGGCCAGCTCCCCCCGCATGCACGCGCCATCGGCCAGCCTTGATCATTCCACGATTTGGCCGTAATCGGCACGTAGCGCTGCCGCGTTGCGGCCCGGACGGGCGTCACGGGGCGCGGCGGGGGCATCGCGTTGGACGGCACGCACTGGCGCCCGGTGCGGTAACCGGCGATTAACCATCGGACGGTTGTGGTGGCGCGCCGGCGGAGTTTAGGGGAAGCCGTTTTTGAGACTAAAGCCAAGCATCGTCGCTGACGGCCGGTCCTGGCGAGCGACCGGCGCGGCTGCGGCCGCGTTGTTCATGTCGGCCTGCAACCCGGCGACGTTCGAGACGGTGTCCACCGGCCTCGAACCCGCGCTCGATTCAGGGGCGGTCATGCCGCCCGATGGTGTCGATATGCCTGTCGCGCGGCCCGGCGCGCCGACCGGGCTAACCGAAGCAGCAACGCTTTCCGAAGCCACGGTCGGAACCGGCGCGACCGTCGCGTTCTCCGGCGCCACGCCGACAACACCCGTTCCGCTGATGGACGGTTCCGTCGTGGCGGCGGGGTCGGCGCCCATGGCCGAGACGGCCGCCCTTGCCGCCGGCGCCTCGCCGCCGCCCTCGCCGACCGGCGAGGCAATCGCGCCGGCACCGGCCGGCGATCCGGCGACCCGGCGCATACGCGCCGCCGAAAACGCGCCGACGGGCGCCCGGCCGGCGCAGACGGCCGGCGCCGGCGCCACCGTCACCCGGACCGATGACCGCGCCGCAAGCCGACCCCGGTTCCTGAACGCGCTGTTCGGCAACCGGCGCGACGAGGAGGGTCGGCCGCGTCCGCTCGTTGGCACGGCAAGCGCGGCGGCGCGCCCCGTCATCGCCGAACAGGCCGCCCAACCCCGCCCGGTGATCGCGACAGCATCGATGCGCGGCAACGCCACCGGCCTTCCCGGCTTTGACCGCGCCCGCGCCTTCGGCATCGACATGAAAGGCGGCGGCGAAATCGACGCGTCGGTGCAACTGGCCTCGGCCGCGGGCCTTGCGCGCCTTGCTCCGAACGGCCTGCGCACGCAGCATTCGGGCGTCGACGTGGCCTGCCTCAAGCCGGCCCTGGTGCGCCTGCTCAAGCACGTCGAGCAGCGCTACGGAAAGCCCGTGATCGTCACGTCCGGCTATCGCAGCCCGACGCGCAACAGCGCCGCGCGCGGCGCCAAGAACTCGCTGCACATCTATTGCGCGGCCGCCGACATCCAGGTTCCCGGCGTCAGCAAATGGGATCTGGCCGCCTATCTGCGCTCGATGCCCGGGCGCGGCGGCGTGGGCACCTATTGTCACACCAACTCCGTGCATGTGGACATCGGCCCCAGGCGCGACTGGAACTGGCGCTGCCGCCGGCGCGGGTGATCGCCACCGCCATCCTCCGCCTCTGCCATGTCAATGTCCATGCCCATGCCCATGCCGCGCGGAGCGGGCGGGGTCCGTTCATGCACGCAGTTGATCGCGCGCGCCGATGGCGCCGTTTATCGGCGGCGACCGGCACCATCCCGGCGCGGTCGCAAAAATCGGATGTCCGCTTTGCGATCAGGGTTGCGGCGGAAAGTGAATATGCCTATACCCCGCTCACCCTGATGCGCGCCCATCGTCTAGCGGTCTAGGACGCCGCCCTTTCACGGCGGAAACACGGGTTCGAGTCCCGTTGGGCGTGCCACTTTCATCACCTGCCTCGGCTTGGCCTGGAACGGCGATTGTTCGCAGCATGGCGGTGGTTTTGGCCCGAATCCGGCGGTTCCGGCCCGGCCTTATCCCGATGCGCCCTCGCAAAGGCCCTTGCCCCAAACCCGTTTCCAATTCGGAGACGGCCCCCGGTTGGACCGATCGCGTTTCGAGCCGATGTCGCCGGGGATGCACGAGACGATCACAAGGCCGACAAGGGTGACCGTAAGGCAGGCCGTTGAAACCGGTTCGAAACCGCCGCTGGCATCCAGCAGAAAACCGGCACCCCAAGACAGACCAGGCCGGCAAGACCCCAGCCCGTGAAAACCCAGCCAAACACCCGCGCAAATCCGGCCTCCGGAATTCCCGCCCTGACGAGAAGCGGCGACGGGATCGGGGGTGGGGGATCGGTCCAGCGTTGCATCCACAAGCCCGCATGCGCGCCGAACTTCATCGCGCACCCTCCAGCACCCACAGCGACCGGCGCGGCAGGTTGATGTCGATCTCGTCGCCGGGCTTGATCCCGTCGACGGCATCGGGCGGCAGCACGGCGTCGAGCACCACATCGCCATGGGCGAGCTTGAGGCGGGTCTGCGTGCCCAGATAGATGCGGTCGGCCACGCGCACCTTGAGCATGTTCTCCAGCCCGGCCCCGATGCGGATCGCCTCGGGCCGAAAGGTCAAGGTGCCCGCGCCGCTGCGGGTGCCGCAGGGCAGATGCACGGCGCCGAGCGCGCAGGTGAAGCGCCCCTTGGCCGCGGTGCCCGGCACGAAGTTGTGGCCGCCGAAAAATCGCGCGACCGCCTCGGTGGCGGGCCGCCGGTAAAAAGCGTCGGCGGGGGCGTATTGGCGCAGCCGTCCGTCGAGGATCAGCGCCACCTTGTCGGCCAGCACCACGGCCTCTTCCTGGTCGTGGGTGACGAAGATCGTCGTGATCCCCATTTCCTGCTGGAGCGAACGGATCAGGTCGCGCATCTCGAAGCGCAGATGGGCGTCCAGATTCGACAATGGCTCATCGAGCAGGAGAACCTTCGGCCGCACGATCAGGGCCCGCGCCAAGGCCACGCGCTGCTGCTGCCCGCCGGAAAGCTCGGAGGGTTTGCGCCCGCCCAGATCGGGCAGCTTGACGAGTTCGAGCATCTCGCGCACCCGCTCGGCGATCTCGGCCTTGGGACGCTTCCGCATTCTGAGGCCGAAACCCACATTGTCGGCCACCGACATGTAGGGAAACAGCAGATAGTTCTGAAACACCATCACGACGCCCCGGTGTTCGGGCTTGTCGCGCAGGATCGATCGATCGTCGAACGCGATCTCCCCGCTCGTGGGCGCGAGCAGGCCCGCGATCATCTTGATCGTCGTGGTCTTGCCGCAGCCCGAAGGGCCAAGCAGGGCGGTCAGCTCTCCCGACGGGATTTCGAGCGACAGCCGGTCGAGCGCCCGGTGGCCGGCCCCGGGATAGATCTTGGTCAGGTCGCGGATCGAAACGTGGGTCACGGGCGACCGAAGCCTCCAACCGCGCCGGACTGGCCGGAGAGTTGCCGTGCCGTCAGGATCAGGATCAGGACACCGGGCAGAATGTAGATCATGGAGATGGCTCCGGTGATGTCGTTGCGCCCCGAGGTGGCGAAGTTGAAAAGCAGGAGCGGCAGCGTGACGACACGCCCGCCGCCGACGATCAGCGTGAGGATGTACTGGCTCCATGACACAAGGAAGGCGAACAGCCCCCCCACGATCACGCCCGGCAGGATCGCGGGCAGCGTGACGAACCAGAAGGTCTTAAGCGGGCTCGCGCCGAGGCTGCGGGCCTGCTGCTCGAAGGCCGGATCGTAATTGGCGAAGATGCCGGCCATGACGAGCGTCATGTAAGGCAAAGTCGGGATCAGGTGCACCAGGATGACGCCCCAAACGGTGTTGGTCAGGCCCATCGCGATGAAGATCGTGTGGATACCCAGAACGACCGCGATCCCCGGCACGATCACCGGCGCGAGAATCAAAAGCTCCACCGCCTCCTTGCCGCGGAATTTGTAAAGCCCGAGCGCCCTTCCCGCCGGAACCCCCACGAGGATCGACAGGCCCGTCGCGGCCAGGGCGATCCAGATCGTCAGCCACAGGCTTGGCAGGACGCCCGACAGATCGGAGAAGGCGTACTCCCAGGCCCGCAGCGTCCATTGCCCAGGCAGAAGATCGGGGTAGCGCCAGCCCCGCGCGAAGGACCACACGCCAAGCGGCACCAGCGGAATGACGAGCCAGAAGATGAGGAGCGCGCCGGACAGGAAACGAATGGACCGAATGGCGAGCGTGTCTTTTTCCATCGGCTCAGTTCCGTATGCTGCTGCGGGTCAGCCGCGTGTAGGCCCAGATCATCACCCCGGCGAGGATCGCGATCACGATGGCCATGGCCATCGCTTCGGGCCGGGCGGCCAGATCGACATCGGTATATTGCCGGTAGGCCAGAACGGGCAGGGCCGCAGGATAGCTCTGACCCAGGATCGCCGGGATTTCATAGGCGCCGAAGGCGAAGGCGAAGACGATGACGCTGGCCGAAAGGACGCCGGGAAAGATCAGCGGCAGGAGGACATGGCGAAAGGCCTGCCATCTGGAGGCGCCCAGGCTCCGCGCGACGCTCTCGAAATCCTGGCCCAGCGCCTGCATCTGCGCAAGGACGATCACGCCGATGAAGGGTATCTCCTTCCAGACATATTGCAGGATGATGCCGATCGCATAGGGATCGAAAACGAGAGCCGGAAATTCGGACGGACGCTGGATCATGCCGAATTCATGGGCCAGCCGGGCAAAGCTGCCCGATTGCGAAAACAGGTAGAGGATGCCGATCGCGCCCACCAGATGCGGCACCGTCAGGTTCAGTTGAAAAAGAAAGTTGATCACGCCGCGCCCAAGAAAGGTCCGCCGCAGGAGCAGGGCCGCGGCGACGGCGATCACCGCGGAGATGACCGTGGACGTGAACGCGATGTGGAAGGTGAGCGCGAAGGAAAGGTAGAATTCGCGGCTGGTGAAGAGGCCGGCATAGGCATCGAAATTCGGCTCGGTCAGGCCGATCACCGGCATGTAGTTGAAGGACCGCATCAGCCCGATGGCGAGCCCCCCGAGAAAGAGCAGGACGATGATTGTCACGGCGGGGGCAAGGAGCAGGACGATCTTGAGCCGGTCCGACATGTCAGCCGAGCCTCCGCGTGAGGGAGCGCGTTGGGAACAGGATGCCCTCGGCGGCGGGGCCGCGCCGCCGCCGGGAGCGGACGGCAGCGCTACCGCCCGACGTTTTCGATCCAGCCGCGCTCGATGGCCGAAATCCACTCGGACTGCAACTCCGGCAGGGCGTTCCGGACCAGTTCCTCGACCGGCACGACAGAGGGGTGGCGCTCGATGGCGGCGAAAGCCTGCTGGATTTCAGGCGCCGTGCGTTCCATTTCGATGCCCGGCGAGGCGCCCCAGACCGATGGAAGCGCCTTGTGCAACTGCGCCTCACCCGACAAAAGCACATTCTGCAACACCATCGCCGCCGCGACGTTGGGGGAATTGAACGGAATCAGCGTGTAGTTCGTGTTGCCGATGGTTCCATCGGCCAGACCATAGGAACGCACCGTATCGGGATATTGCCCCGCTTCGACGGCCAGTCCGAATTGCGAGGGGTCATAATTGAACGTCAGATCGACCTCGGAATTGGCAAAAAGCTCGTTGAGTTGGGCGATCGAGGTGGGATAGGTCCGCCCGGCCCGCCAGAGGTTGGGCTCCATGGCGTTCAGGATTTCCCAGGCGCGGGGCGCGACCTCGTCGTAAAGCGCCTGATCGAACGGCCCAAGCAGGTTCTC
>NZ_CFIFWG010000100.1:0-11288 GCF_984466335.1 Roseitalea sp.
GTCATCCCGAGGTCTATATCCTGATCCTGCCGGCCTTCGGCATCGTCAGCCACATCGTGTCGACCTTCTCCAAAAAGCCCATTTTCGGCTATCTTGGCATGGCTTATGCGATGGTCGCCATCGGCGTCGTCGGCTTCATCGTCTGGGCGCACCACATGTACACGGTCGGCCTGTCGCTCGACACCCAGCGCTATTTCGTCTTCGCCACCATGGTCATCGCGGTGCCCACCGGCATCAAGATCTTCTCGTGGATCGCCACCATGTGGGGCGGCTCGATCGAGTTGCGCACGCCGATGCTGTGGTCGATCGGCTTCATCTTCCTGTTCACCGTGGGTGGCGTGACCGGCGTCCAGCTTGCCAATGCCGGCCTCGACCGGTCGCTGCACGACACCTACTATGTGGTCGCCCACTTCCACTACGTGCTGTCGCTGGGCGCGGTCTTCGGCATCTTCGCGGCCTGGTACTACTGGTTCCCGAAGATGTATGGCTACATGTACAGTTCCTTCATCGCGCGGCTGCACTTCTGGGTGACGTTCATCGGCGTCAACCTGATCTTCTTCCCGCAGCACTTTCTGGGCCTGGCCGGCATGCCGCGCCGCTATATCGACTATCCGGACGCCTATGCGGGCTGGAACACGGTTTCCTCCTGGGGCTCCTATCTGTCGGCGGTCGGGGTCCTGATCTTCCTTTACGGCGTGTTCGAGGCGTTCGCGCGCAAGCGCGAGGCGGGCGCCAATCCATGGGGCGAGGGCGCGACCACGCTCGAATGGCAATTGTCCTCGCCGCCGCCCTACCACCAGTGGGAACAGCTTCCGCGCATCAAGTAACAAGCATACGCGCCTTTGAGCGGGGCAGGACGCGCGGCGGTGCCCCGCCGAACATCACCAAGAGCCGGACCACCGGCCGTCTCCCCGGATGAACCCGGGATATTCGTTGGGACAGGAGAGTGGCCGCATGGCACTCGTCGAGGAAATCAAGACAGGCCAGCCGCGCGTTTCCGAGGCGACGCCGCGCGACTATTTCGACCTGCTCAAGCCGCGCGTCATGTCGCTCGTCGTCTTCACGGCTCTGGTGGGCATGCTGGTCGCGCCGGGCGCGATCAACCCGGTCATAGCGGCCTTCGCGATTTCGGCGATCGCGGTCGGGGCGGGCGCCTCGGGCGCGCTGAACATGTGGTATGACGCCGACATCGACGCCGTGATGAGCCGCACGGCGGGGCGCCCGATCCCGGCGGGCCGCGTCGGCCGCGAGGAGGCGCTGGTCTTCGGCGTCATCCTGTCGGCGCTCTCGGTGATGACGCTGGGCCTGATCACCAACTGGGTCGCGGGCGGCCTTCTGGCATTCACCATCTTTTTCTACGCCGTCATCTACACCATGTGGCTCAAGCGGACCACGCCCCAGAACATCGTCATTGGCGGCGCCGCCGGTGCCTTTCCGCCGATGATCGGCTGGGCCGTCGTGACCGGCACCATCACGCCCGAATCGGTCGTCCTGTTCATGATCATCTTCCTGTGGACGCCGCCCCACTTCTGGGCGCTCGCCCTGTTCAAGCTGCGCGATTACGAGATCGCCGGCATGCCGATGATGCCCAACGTCGCCGGCGAGCGCCATACAAAGCTTCAGATGCTCGTCTATTCGGTGCTGCTCGCCGCCTTCGCCATATTGCCCTGGCCGCTCGGTTTCGCCGGCCCCGTCTACGGCGCGGCGGCGATCCTTCTGGGCCTGAACTTCGTCCGCCATGCGATTGCGGTCTGGCAAATGGCCGACGGCGATGCGACAATGGCGCCCGCCAAGAAGATGTTCGGCTTCTCGCTGACCTACATGTTCGCGCTGTTTGCCGTCCTCTTCGTTGAAACGCTTGCCATGCGGGTGCTGACGTGAGTGCGATGACCCAGGACCGGATGACCCAGGACCGGCAAGACCGCCAGACGATGCGACTGACCGATGTGCAGCAGAAGGCGCGCCGCAAGCGATCGGTCGCGATTGGTCTTTGCCTGGCCGCCTGCGTCGTCATCTTTTACGTCGTGACGGTCATCAAGCTCGGTCCCGACGTTTTGAGCCGCCCGCTTTAGGAGCAGACATGAACACCGCCGACATGCCCGCCGACGACGGCAAACAGCGCCGCGCCAATGTGCGCGTCGCCGCCGCCTGCCTCGCCTTCTTTGCGGGCATGATCGGCCTCGCCTACGCCTCGGTGCCGCTCTATGAACTGTTCTGCCGGGTCACCGGCTTTGGCGGCACCACGCAGGTGGCCGACACCGCGCCGGTCCAAGTGCTCGACCGGACGATCAATGTCCGCTTCGACGCCAACACCGGTCCGGGCCTAGGCTGGGAGTTCGGTCCCGTCGAGCGCCAGGTGACGCTGAACATCGGCGAACTCAAGCAGGTTGCCTACGCCGCGCACAATTGGCGCAAGGTCGCGAGCACCGGCTCGGCCACGTTCAACGTCACGCCGCAGGCCGCCGGTATCTACTTCAACAAGATGGAGTGCTTCTGCTTCACCGAGACGACGCTTGAGCCGGGCGAGCACATGGACATGCCGGTCGTCTTCTTCATCGATCCGGCGATCGTCGATTCCAGGGAGCTCCAGGACATTTCGACCATCACCCTGTCCTACACCTTCTTCAACGTGGACGTGCCCGCCGAGACCGCCGCCATAGCGCCTAGCGCGCCTGTCGGGATCGAACCGCGGCCGGACGAGGCGACCGCCGTCCGCAACGACGACAATCGGGGATGACGCCCATGGCCGACACGCACGCCAAGAATCACGACTACCACATTCTCGATCCAAGTCCCTGGCCGCTGACCGGCTCGATCGGCGCGCTGGTGACGGCGATCGGCGCCATCGGCTGGATGCAGGCCTTGCAAGGCAACGAGTTCTCCTTTCTCGGCCTTCCGATGGCGAACCCTTGGACCTTCCTGGCCGGCATGCTGATCGTGCTCTACACCATGATCGGCTGGTGGTCGGACACGGTGCGCGAATCGCTCCAGGGGCACCACACCCGCGTCGTCTCGCTGCACCTGCGCTACGGCATGATCATGTTCATCGCCTCCGAGGTGATGTTCTTTGCGGCCTGGTTCTGGGCGGTGTTCGATGCCAGCCTGTTCTATGACGAGGCCATCCAGGTCGGCCGCATGGAGTATACGGGCGGGCAGTGGCCCCCGGCCGGGCTCGCAGTGCTCGATCCGCTGCACCTGCCGCTTTACAACACGGTGATCCTGCTGCTGTCGGGCACGACCGTGACTTGGGCGCACCATGCGCTGCTGCACGATGACCGCGACGGGCTGAAGATGGGCCTGTGGCTGACCGTGCTGCTCGCCATCCTGTTCATGGGCGTCCAGATCTACGAATTCGTCATCGCGCCCTATTCCTTCTCCGGCTCGCTCTACGGCGCCACCTTCTTCATGGCGACCGGCTTTCACGGCTTCCATGTCTTTGTCGGCCTTGTGTTCCTCGCGGTCTGCCTCATCCGCGCCTATGCGGGCCACTTCACGCCCGAAAAGCATTTCGGTTTCGAGGCGGCCGCCTGGTACTGGCACTTCGTGGACGTCGTCTGGCTGTTTTTGTTCTTCGTCGTCTATGTCTGGGGAACCTGGGGCGCGCCGATCTATCATCACTGATCCGAACTGTGTCGGGTGTCGGGGCGGCCGTGGAAACGCGGCCGCCCCGTTTCCATATGAGCCGTGAGATGAGCGCACCGACCCGAACCGAAAAAGGCATGCCCGGCCGCCGCTTTCCGTGGCTGGTCCTCGCCTGCGCCGTGCCGGTCCTGGCCGTGCTCATCTGGCTGGGCACATGGCAGGTGCAGCGTCTGGCGTGGAAAGAGGATCTGCTGGCGACGATCGACGCCCGCATCGCGAGCGCGCCCGCGCCCGCCACGGGGATCGCGCGCATCGCCGCCCGGGGCGGCGACATCCGCTACCGGCCGGTCGAGGCCACGGGCGTCTTCGCCCACGACCGCGAGCAGCATTTCTTCGCCACCCATCGCGGTGCTTCGGGCTATTTCGTCCACACCCCGCTGGAGATGGCCGGGGGCGCCGTCGTCCTGGTCAATCGCGGTTTCGTGCCGTTCGGCCTGAAGGAGTCGGAGACGCGGCCGCAGAGCCTGACCGGGGGCACGGTGACCGTGCGCGGGCTGGCGCGCGCGCGTCTGGCCGGAAAACCGTCCTTCATCGTGCCCGGCAACGATCCGGCCGGAAACATCTACTATTGGAAGGACTGGAACCTGATGGTCGCACGGGCCGGCTATGGACCGGACGATGTGCTGCCCTTCTTCATCGATGCCGACGAGACGCCCAATCCCGGCGGCTTGCCCGTGGGGGGCGTCACGCGCATCGACCTGCCCAACAATCACCTGCAATATGCCCTCACATGGTACGGGCTCGCCCTGACGCTGGTGGTGGTCGCGGGCGCGTTCGTTTGGCGGCGGCGGCATTGACGGCCACCAATGCGTCGACCTGCTCGGTTGACATACGGCTTTGACGGTCCCTAATCAGGAAGGACAACGGAAGCGAACATGAACGTCCACGCTACCAAGCCGCCGCTGACGATCCGCCTGTGCGAACCGCGCGGCTTCTGCGCGGGCGTGGAGCGGGCGATCCAGATCGTCGTGCTGGCGCTGAAGAAGCACGGCGCGCCGGTCTATGTGCGCCACGAGATCGTGCACAACAGGTTCGTCGTGGAGGCGTTGCGCAATCGCGGCGCGGTTTTCGTCAAGGAGCTTGAGGACATTCCGCCCGAGCATGCCGACCGGCCCGTGGTCTTTTCGGCCCATGGCGTGCCGAAGTCCGTGCCCGCCGATGCCCAGGCGCGCAACCTGTTCTTCCTCGATGCCACCTGCCCGCTCGTCTCCAAGGTGCACAAGCAGGCCATGCGCCATCGGCGCCTGGGGCGGCACGTGCTGCTGGTCGGCCATGCCGGCCATCCCGAGGTGATCGGCACCATGGGGCAACTGCCCCAGGGCGCGGTCACGCTCGTCGAGACCGTCGAACAGGTGGCGGACCTGGCCGTCCCGGACGAGGACAATCTCGGCTATGTGACGCAGACCACCTTGTCGGTGGACGATACCGCCGATGTGGTCGCCGCGCTCGCAAGGCGCTTTCCGGCGCTCACCGCGCCGTCCTCGGACAGCATCTGCTATGCCACCACCAACCGGCAGGAGGCCGTCAAGGCGGCCGCGCCCGGAACGGACATCTTCCTGGTCGTCGGCGCGCCGAACTCGTCGAACTCGATGCGCCTGGTCGAGGTGGCCAGGCGCCATGGCGCGGCCGACTCCATGCTCGTCCAGCGCGCCGGCGACATCGACTGGGACCGGATCGGCCCGGCGGCGACGATCGGCATGTCCGCCGGCGCATCGGCGCCCGAGATCGTCGTGCAGGAAATCATCGACGCGCTGCGCGAACGCCGCGAGGTCACCGTCGACATCGCCCTGACCGCCAAGGAGAACGAACTGTTCCCCGTCATGCGCGCCTTGCGCGATACGCCCCTGACCGGCGCCGACATGGCGTTCGTGAACGGCACGCCGAACTGACCGACGCAGCGTCTTGGCCGTCTACACCGATATCTCCGAGGATCAGCTTCGCGCCTTTCTGGCGCCCTACGGTGTGGGCGACCTTCTGTCCTACCGGGGCATTGCCGAGGGGGTCGAGAACTCCAACTTCGCCGTCCATACGCGCGGCGGGCAGTTCATCCTGACGCTCTACGAAAAGCGCGTGAACCGGGCCGACCTTCCCTTCTTCCTGGGCCTGATGGACCATCTGGCGACCAAGGGCCTGTCCTGCCCGCTGCCGGTGCGGCGCGCCGACGATGGCATGCTCGGCGAACTGGCCGGCCGGCCGGCGGCGATGGTGACCTTCCTCGAAGGCATCTGGATGCGGCGCCCCCGCCCGGTCCATTGCGCCGGCGTCGGCGCCGGCATGGCCCGGATGCACCTGGCCGGCGCCGATTTCGCCATGCGCCGCCGCAACGGGCTGACGCTGGAGGACTGGCGGCCGCTGTGGGGCCAGTGCCGCGACGCCCACCCGGCGATGGAGACGGCGTTGGTCGGCGAGGTCGAGGCCCTGCTGGCTAGGCTCGAACGCGACTGGCCGCGCGGCCTGCCGCAGGGGACCATCCATGCCGACCTGTTCCCGGACAATGTCTTTTTCCTCGACGACCGGCTGTCGGGCATCATCGACTTCTATTTCGCCTGCACCGACGCGCTCGCCTATGACGTGGCCGTCGCGCTCAACGCCTGGTGCTTCGAACGCGACCACTCGTTCAACGTCACCAAGGGCAGGGCGCTGCTCGACGCCTACACCGCCGTCCGGCCGCTGACGTCGGCGGAGGTCGCCGCATTGCCGATACTGGCCGCCGGCGCCGCGCTGCGCTTCATGCTCACCCGGCTTTACGACTGGGTGACGACGCCCGAGGGCTCGCTCGTCGTCAAGAAGGACCCGCACGAATATATGCGCAAGATGCGTTTCCACCAGACGGTCGGCTCGGCGACCGAATACGGCCTTGGCGCGGCCGTCAGGGCCACCGCCTGAGCCATGGCCGACGAAAAGCACATCACCATCCACACCGACGGCGCCTGCTCGGGCAATCCCGGTCCGGGCGGCTGGGGCGCGATCCTCGAATATAATGGCAAGCGCAGGGAACTGTCGGGTGGCGAGGCCGAGACCACCAACAACCGGATGGAGCTCATGGCCGCCATCCGTGCGCTGGAGGAGCTCAAGGGCGGACCGCACCGGGTCGACCTCTATACCGATTCCGCCTACGTCAAGGACGGCATTTCCGGTTGGATCCACGGCTGGAAGAGGAATGGCTGGAAGACCGCCGCCAGAAAGCCGGTCAAGAACGTCGAATTGTGGCAGGCGCTCGATGCGGCGACCGGGCGCCAGAAGGTGACGTGGCACTGGCTCAAGGGCCACGCCGGCCACGCACAGAACGAACGCGCCGACGAACTGGCGCGCCGGGCCATGGAGCCCTTCAAGCAAAAGCGGAACGGCGCGCGCCGGGCGAAGGCGGGCGATGGCTGATCCGGGCGCGCCGCAAGGCGCGCCGGTTCTTTGCCGATGCAGTCCGATGGCGGGCGAGGGGCTTCAGCCGAGCCGTTCGAGCATCTTTGCCGCGCCCGAAACGGTGACTTCGCCGGGATTGTCCTCCACGTTGACGGCAGTGACGGCGCCGTCCTCGACCAGCATCGAATAGCGCTTCGAGCGCACGCCCAGCGCTGCCGCCGAAAGGTCGATGTCCATGCCGATCGCCCGGGTGAAGGCGCCGTCCCAGTCGGCGATGAAGCCGATCTTGTCGATGCCGCCCGCCTGTTCCGCCCAGGCCTGCATGACGAACGGATCATTCACCGACACCACCGCGATTGCGTCGACGCCCTTGGCGAGCATCTCCTCGCGATTGTCCAGATAGCCGGGCAGGTGGGTTGCGGTGCATGTCCCGGTGAACGCGCCGGGCACGCCGAACAGGACCATTTTCTTGCCGCCGAACACCTCGGCCGTCGCGGCATCGGTCGGCCCGTCTCCGGTTATCGTCTTGACTGTGATCTCTGGCAGCTTGCCGCCGGTCTTGATCGTCATGGTCGTCGTCCTTTCCGTTTGTGAACCGATGCCGCACAGATAGGCCGCAAGCGACCTTGCGGAAAAGCCCGTAAATCAAAAAAGCGCTATCGCGCCTTGGCGGCGACCGGAATGCTGTGGGCGGCTTCGTAGCTCAGCGCGCCGGACCGGACGGTGAGGTTCGCCTCGACCGCGCGGTCCGTGCCCGCCGGCCTGGCCGGTTCGAGCGCGAACCGGGTCTCGCCATCGGACGAGGCGACGATCCGCGGCGGCTTGAACTGGGTGCCGTCCGGCGCATGGACGAACAGTTGCGGCGAGGCGCCCGCATCATGGGCGACGGCGATGATGGCTTGCCCGCCCTGCGTGGCCTCGGACACCGTCACCGCAAGGCCGTCGACGGGCGCGCCCGGCAGCGCCGCATGCGCCGCCTGGACACGCGCCGAAGCCAGCGTCGTGCCGTTGGCGTAGGCGACGCGCAGGTCGAACTCGGCCTCAACCGGAATGCAGATGTCCTCGCATATGCCCAGGAAGACGCTTGCGTTCAGTTGGGCCACGCCATCGGCCGTTCGCGACACCGTAAAGGGCAGCGCGACCGGTGCGTCATAGCCGGCGAAGTCGCCATAGGGATTGTCGATCCAGACCGGTGCCGGGAAGTGGATGCGCGGGTCGGTCAAGCCGCTGCTGCCGTCAATGCTCAATCGCGGCGGGATGCCCGAGGCGCCTGGATCGCGCCAGTAGGTCTTCCAGCCCGGCGCCAGCCGGACATCGATGATCCCGCGCAGCTGTGTATCGCCCTGCCGGGGCGGCGCGATCACGAGCCGGATGTCGCCGCCCGCCGTACCGAACCAGCCGCTCGCCTGGGCGTTCGCCTGAGCGGTCGCCAGCGCCGCCAGCACAGACGTTGCGAGCAGGGCAAACAGGATTTTCGCGCGTTGCGTCATTTGCCTGCGTGTATGGCGAGGCCGGGCTTGTCGATCAATATGGGCGTTCGGCCGGCGGCCTCATAAGTTCGTGATCCGTCCGTGCGGCGCCCGTCGGCAACAAAAGCAGGCTCCGGGACTTCTCATTTCGCGCGCCGCTGCTACGCTGGCACGATGACAATCGTCAGACAGAAGGGCGCAGCCACCGGCGCCGGCCAGTTCGAGGGCCGTTTCCTGGTCGCCATGCCCGGCAAGAACGCATCGATCTTCGCCGAATCGGTGGTCTATGTGTGCGCGCACAGCGACGATGGCGCGATGGGCTTCCTTCTGAACAAGCCGGCGCCCATGACCCTGTCCGAACTGATCGGCCAGACCGAGTTCGGCAAGGCGGTCGCGCTCGACAGCGCCCGGGTGGATGGCGTGGCCGGACCGGTGCGGATCGGCGGGCCGGTCGACGAGCATCGCGGCTTCGTCCTGCATTCGGGCGACTATGCGATCGAGGCGACGATACCGGTCTCCGAGACGATCTATCTGACTTCGACGGTGGAGATTCTCAAATCGATCGTGGCGGGACAGGGGCCGCGGCGGGCGGCGATCGCGCTTGGTTATTCGGGTTGGAGTGCCGGCCAGCTCGAACGGGAAATCCGCGACAATGCCTGGCTGACCATGGAAGCCGACCCCGACATCGTGTTCGCCCACGATCACGAAGGCAAGTACCGGGCGCTGATCGACCGGCTGGGGATCGGCGCGGCCAACTTCATCCCGGAGGGTGGCCGCGCCTGACCGGCGCCGGCATGCGTTCTATTCGGCCGCCTTGCCCTGGCGCGCGGCGGCCGGGCCCTGCTGCGCGATCAGGGCGGCCGCCTCGTCGGCGGTCAGCGGCTGGCCGGTGACGAAGCCCTGAAGGTAATCGGCGCCCATTTCGGCGAGCAGGCGCGCATCCTCCTCGTCCTCGATGCCCTCGGCGACGACCGTCAGGTCGATCGCGTGCGCCATGTCGATGATCGATTTGAGGAGCGCGTCGCGCCCGGCGGTGATCGGCCGCATGAAGGACCGGTCGATCTTCAGGACATCGAACGGGAACCGCGACAGGTAGGACAGCGACGAATAGCCGGTGCCGAAATCGTCGAGCGCCAGACCGACGCCCAGCGCCTTGACCCGTTCGAGCACGCGCACATTCTGTTCGGGGTTCTGCATCAGCGAGGTTTCGGTGATCTCGACGCGCAGCGTGTGCGTGCGCTGCGGGTGCCGCGCGAGGATCCCGGCGATCTGGCTGGTGAAATCGCGCCGGACCAGTTGCTGGCTCGAAACGTTCACGGAGACGAAGACCGGCGTGTCGGTCAGCGCCGTCTCCCACTCCATCAACTGCATCGCCGCCATCTCCAAGGCATGGGCGCCCAGTTCGCCGATCAGGTCGGAGCGCTCGGCGACGGCGATGAATTCGCTCGGCGGCACCTCGCCGCGCCGCGGATGGTTCCAGCGCATCAGGGCTTCGAAACCGGCCACCTCGCCGCGCGCCGCGCGGATGATCGGCTGGTAGACGAGGCCGATCTGTCCGCGCTCGATCGCCCGGTGCAGGTCCGCCTCGATCTGCACCACGTTGGAGCTGCCGTCGCGAAACGCGGGCCTGAACGGCTCGACGCGGTCGCCGCCGAAACGCTTTGCCTGGTGCAGGGCCAGTTCGGCGTCCTTGAACAGTTCCTCGCCGCGCCGGCATTCGGCCGACCACGTCGCGAGCCCCACCGACGGCGTCAGCACGATTTCGCGCTCGGCGAAGCTGACCGGCGTCTTGACGGTCTGCTTGACCGCCTCGGCGAAGGCGGCGATCTCGGCCGGCTCGGTTTCCGAAACCAGGACCACGCCGAACTGATCGCCGCCGATGCGGGCCAGCGTGTCCTGGCTGCGCAACTGCTGCTTCAGGCGCCGCGCCATCGTGATCAAGAGCGTGTCGCCGGCATTCATGCCCACGCTCTCATTGACCTCCTTGAAGCGGTCTATGTCGATGACGAAGACGGTCGGCAGGACCGCCCCCCCGGCCGCCGCCAGAGCAACGGCGGCGCCGATACGGTCGAAGAAAAGCTCGCGATTTGGCAGGCCGGTCAGATTGTCGTGGACCGCATCGTGCAGGAGGCGTTCTTCGGCGCGCTTTTGCGCGCTCACATCGGTGGCCGTGCCGATGCAGCGGATGACCGAGCCGTCGGCGCCGATCACGGGGCGGGCCGAGATCCGGTACCAGCCATGCTGGGTTTCGCCGCTCCGCAGCCGCAACACAAGATCGATCTTTCCGCGCCGTTTTTCGACCACCGCATCGAGCGCGGCGCGGAAGTTCTCGCGATCGCCGGCATGGACATGGCGGAGCCAGTTCTTGGCAGGCCCCAGCAGCGCGGCCGGGCCGAGGCCAAGCTGGAGGCCCAGATTGGGCGTGGTGGTCAGCCGGTCGCGGCCGACATCCCAGTCCCAGACGATGCCGCCCGACCCGGTCACGGCAAGCGCCTGAAGCTCGACGTTCGAGAACAGGTTCTCGTGAAACGCGCCGCCCGAGAACGCGACTTGCAGGATGGTAAAGCCCGTCAGGAGCACGACGAGGACCAGCCCGCCGGCCAGCGCGGGCTGAATGATGTCGTTGTCGACCTGCCCGGTGACCGCCATCCAGCCTGCGGCGACCCAGGCCAGCAGCAGCGACCAGGCCGGGATCAGCATGATCGCCTTGTCGAAACCGCGCAGGCTCAGACCGATGATCAGCGCAAGGCCGAACGCGGCCGTGCCGGCCAGCGCGATGCGGGCGATGCCGGCCGCCACGGGCGGATCATAGGTGAC
>NZ_CFIFWG010000101.1:0-11255 GCF_984466335.1 Roseitalea sp.
GAATCTGAAGTTCGTACGGAGCATGCTGCGTAACGAAGCGAACTTCAGATCAGGGGCACTAGTTTCGGACGCTCCCGATGGCATCGCCGATCTGCTGCCGGTTGCCGTCATAGAGTTCGTCGACACCGCCGCCCGTCAATTGTATGCCGGCCAGCGCCGCAATGGCGATGAGCGCGGCAATCAGGCCGTATTCGACCGCGGTCGCCCCTTGCTCCGTACCGAAAAACCTGCCGATCATGTCCCGACTTCTCCTGCCTCTGGCAGAACGCTCTAGGCTCGGCAAGTTAATGCGGCCTTTGCTGCCGGCCGGCCGCTTCCAAAGTCGGTTAAGGAAGGCTTAATCGCGCGCAGCGGCGAGGCGCTCCGCCGTCACCGGGCGCAATCGCCGCTGCGCGCGCCATTGGCATGAATGATGCAGACCGCATTCGGCGCGTCTTGCAGCACGCTGCGCCGCACGGTGTATGTCGGGCGCTGCTGCGGCGTGGAGGCGGTGGTCGTGAAATCGATGCCCGCGCTCGTCCGCTCCATCACGATCCTTTTGCTGGACCGGTCCAAATAGGGGGCCGCGAACATGGCGAGGGCGGCGGCGAGCATGCCGAACAGCATCGTCGCGCGCAGCAGGTTGTTGCCCCAGTCGAAGAGTTGCGATGTCTGTTGCGATGTTTTGGGCTCGATCGGCTCGAACCAGTCGGTGTCGTCCTGCATCTGCTGCCCCGCCGGCATGCGCGGGCCGTTCCGGCCAGGCCCGTATTCGGCAAAATGTCACACGCTCATAAACGATCGATTAACGCAGCTTTCCTGCGCGAAGCCTGCCACCCGCGTTCAAAGAAGGTCTTGCAGCGCCGGGATCAGCGGTTCGTCGGCCGTCGGCATCGGGTATGCCCGCAGATCGGCGGCCCGCACCCATTTGAGCGCCTGGCCTTCGCGCGAGACGGGAATGCCCTCGAACTTGCGGCAGATGTAGAGCGGCATCAGAAGGTGAAAGTCGTCATAGGCGTGGCTGGCGAAGCTCAGCGGCGCAAGGCAGGACGCCTCGGTGCGCACGGCCAGCTCTTCCTCAAGCTCGCGCAGCAGCGCCTCTTCGGGCGTTTCGCCGGGCTCGAACTTGCCGCCGGGAAACTCCCAAAGGCCCGCCATCGCCTTGCCCCTGGGGCGCCGGGCGAGAAGCACGCGGTCGTCCCTGTCGACGAGCGCGCAGGCGGCGACCAGCACGAGCGGCTTGGGCGGTGCCGTCACGGGTCACTCACCCCGCGTGCGGTAGACATAGCGGTAGATCTCGGCGAAGCCGAGCCGTTCGTAAAGGCCGTTGGCCGGCCGGTTGGCGGCCTCGACCTGCAACCATCCCCTGGTCGCGCCCTGGGCGGCCGCCCAGCGCAGGGCGGCGCGCACGATCGACCGGCCGAAGCCGCGATTGCGCAGCCCGTCGCGCACGGCGATCTCGAAAAGTCCGGCCAGTTCGTTGTCGTGCACGCACAGCGCCGCCGCCGCCGGCCCCTGCTCGTCCTCGACGACGAACATGCCGTGCGGCGGCCGAATGCTTTCCAGCAGTTCGCTGAGGCCGGCCTTGTGGACACGGTCATCGGCGTTCAGCGCGATCGCCGCGTCCACGAAGCGGCCGACATCGCGCACCGGCAGCAGGTCGTATCCGCCCTCAAGGTCCATCTCGTCGAGCTGGGCCGCCAGCACGCGGGTTTCATCGACGCGCAGCCAGCCTTGCGCGTTGAGCTGGGCCTCAAGCTGGGTCGGCGCGAGCGGCGACATGCGAAAGACGATCGGACGCTCATAGGCCCTGAAGCGCTGCTCGATGCGGGCGATCCGCTTGACGATGCCGCGGTCGTCGGCAGGGTCGAGCGGGTTGACCGAGTTGAGCCGGCGCGAGGGGTGGCTCGCGGTCAGGCGCACCGCCCAGCTTCCATCATAATGGACCGAAGCGGCCGGCCAGGCGCGAAAGCCGACCGCTTCGAGCCGGCGAACCATGGCAAGCCTTGGCATGCGGTTCCTCCCGTCAGCTTCGATAGTCGGCATTTATGGCGATATACTCCCGCGTCAGATCGCACCCCCAGGCGGTGAACGCGCCCGCGCCGAGGTTGAGGTCGATCGCGATGACGATCTCCTCGCCGCGCATATAGTCGGTCATCGCCGCTTCGTCATAGCCCGATGCGCGCTGGCCGCCCGTTGCGGCGAGCAGTGGCCCGAAGCTGATGTCGAGCCTGTCCCGGTCGGCGGGCTCGCCGGCTTTTCCCACGGCCATCACGATCCGTCCCCAGTTGGCGTCCGCGCCGGCGAGCGCGGTCTTGACGAGCGGCGAGTTGGCGACCGAAAGCGCAATGGTGCGGGCCGAGCCGTCGGAGACCGCGCCGGCGACCTCGACGCGCATGAGCCGGCTCGCGCCCTCGCCGTCGCGCACGATCTGCAACGCCAGATCGCGCATCAGGGCGGCGAAGGCGACCTCGAACGGGGCCAGGCGCGGATCGTTCGGATCGGCGAGCGCCCGCACGGGCGTCCGGGCGGTCGCAAAGGCGAGCACCGTGTCCGAGGTCGACGTGTCGCCGTCGACGGTGATGGCGTTGAAGGTCGTCGTCACATGGCGGTCCAGCAGCGTTTGCAGCAGCGGGGCGGCCAGCGGCGCGTCGGTGACGATGTAGGCCAGCATGGTCGCCATGTCCGGCGCGATCATGCCCGAACCCTTGGCGATGCCGTTGAGCGTGATCCCGGCCCCCTCGATCTGCGCCGTCCGCGTGGCGAGCTTGGGAAAGGTGTCGGTGGTCATGATCGCGCGCGCCGCCGCGTCCCAGCCGTCGGGCCGCGCGCCGGCCAACAGCGGTTGCAGCACGCCGTCGAACCTGTCGGCTTCGAGCGGTTCGCCGATCACGCCGGTCGAGGACAGGAAGATCTCGCTTTGGGCGCAACCGGACGCCGCCGCCGCCATCTGCGCGGTCAGCGCGGCGGCCTTGGCGCCGCGCCTGCCGGTGAAGGCGTTGGCGTTGCCCGAATTGACGATCAGCGCCCGCGCGACGCCGCCGGGCAGGTTGGCCCGGCACCAGTCGACGGGGGCGGACGGGCATGCGGACCGCGTGAACGCGCCGGCGACCGCGGCGGGCTCGTCAAAGACCATCGCCATCAGGTCCGGGCGCCCGCGATATCGGATGCCCGCCTCGACGGCGCCAAGGCGCACGCCCGCGATCGACGGAAGCGCCGCCAGAACGGCGGGAGCCAGCGGCGAGACCGTCGCGCCCATGTCCGGCCGCTTGCCTATCGGACCGCCCCGTCCGGCGCGGTGACGCCGGCGCTGACCGCCGCCTCATAGGCGTCCTTCAGTTCAGGGTCCTCGATCTCGATCGCCGCCGCCTCGCGCAGGCCCTGGAGCAGCTCGAAGTAGCGCTCGCGCAGCAGCAGCGAACGGATCTGGTCCTCGACCTGCTCGAACGGGGGCGGCTGCACGGGCCGGCGGTCCTCCAGCTTGATGACGTGCCAGCCGAAGCGGGTCTCGACCGGTTCGGCGGTGAAGCGTCCCGGTTCGAGCGCGAAGGCCGCCTGTTCGAAGGCCGGCACCATGCGGCCGCGCGTGAAATAGCCCAGATCGCCGCCATTGGGGCCGGTCGGCCCCGTCGACCGCTCCCGGGCGAGGGCGGCGAAGTCCGCGCCGCCGGCCAGTTCCTCGATGATCGCGCGCGCCTCCTGTTCGGTCTCGATCAGGATGTGCCGGGCGCGCACCTCGTTCTCGGGCGGGGCCGCCGCGATCTCGCTGTCATAGCGGGCGCGCACATCGTCATCGCCGATCCGGTCGGCCACCTGCGAACGGAAATAGCTGTTGTGCAGCGCCCGGCTGCGCAGGAAGGCCAGCCGCTTGCGGAAGGCGTCCGTTTCGGCCACGCCCTCGCTTTCGGCCCGATCGGCCAGGAGCGCGATGTCGATCAGCGCCATCATGGCGGCGAAGCGTTGCTGCGACGGCGGCACCTGGCCGAACTGGTCTTCCAGATCGCCGATGGCGAATTCGATGTCGCGATTGGTGATCTGCCGGCCGTTGATCGTGCCGATGACCGCGTCCGGATCGAGCGCCTGCACCTGCTGCGCCGACGCCTGGCCGGCGAATGGAGCGCAAAGCGGGATCAGGAGCGCGGCGGCGATCAGAGGGCGGACGCGTCTGGAACGGTTGGACATCGTAAAACACCTTGCTGCGAGGGCTTCGTGCCGCGCGGGCGGAGTGGCCCGCCGGGTTGTGTCACCGCTCGCGACAGCGTGTCCGGCGGCGGCGTTGACAAGCATTTGTGCCCCTCTTATCTGTCCATCGAACCGGCGTCCACCACACAATCGGCGTGTCCGCGCGGCGTGTTTCAAGGTGGCGCGAGCCGTGCACGCGCAAAGCTGCGGCGTGGATTTCAGGGCCGCTGAACCGCATCTGACGAAAGGGCCGCCATTCATGGTCACTTTGGGGGGCATTGCCCGCAAACTGTTCGGTTCGGCCAACGACCGCCGGATCAAGTCCGAGCGCCCGCGCGTCGAGGCCATCAACGCGCTCGAACCGGAGATGGAGGCGCTGAGCGACGAGGCCCTGCGCGCCAGGACCGACGCGCTGAAGGCGCGCCATGCCGGTGGAGAGAGCCTCGATGCGCTCCTGGTCGAGGCCTTCGCGGTCGTCCGCGAGGCATCGAGACGCGCGCTCGGCATGCGGCCGTTCGACGTGCAGCTGATCGGCGGCATGGTGCTGCACGAAGGCTCGATCGCCGAGATGCGCACGGGCGAGGGCAAGACGCTGGTCGCCACGCTGCCGGTCTATCTGAACGCGCTCGCCGGCAAGGGCGTGCATGTGGTCACGGTCAACGACTATCTGGCCAGGCGCGATTCCGAATGGATGGGCCGCATCTACGCATTTCTCGGCATGACCACCGGCGTCATCGTGCACGGCATGGACGATGCGCAGCGCCAGGCCGCCTATGCGTGCGACGTCACATACGGCACCAACAACGAGCTGGGCTTCGACTATCTGCGCGACAACATGAAGTACGAGCGCGCCCAGATGGTCCAGCGCGGCCACGGTTTCGCGATCGTCGACGAGGTCGATTCGATCCTTATCGACGAGGCGCGCACGCCGCTGATCATCTCCGGTCCGCTTGAGGACCGTTCCGAGCTCTATGTCCAGGTCGACGGCTTCATCCCGAGCCTTGCCGACGAGGACTTCACCATCGACGAGAAGCAGCGTTCGGCCACCTTCACCGAGGAAGGCACCGAGAAGGTCGAGCGGCTTTTGCAGCAAGCCGGCCTTCTGAAGGGCGACAATCTCTATGATGTCGAGAACGTTTCGATCGTCCACCACCTCAACAATGCGCTGAAGGCGCACAAGCTGTTCCAGCGCGACAAGGATTACATCGTCAAGGGCGACGACCTCGTCATCATCGACGAGTTCACAGGCCGGCAGATGCCGGGGCGCCGCTTCTCCGAGGGCCTGCACCAAGCGCTGGAGGCCAAGGAGAAGGTGGCTATCCAGCCCGAGAACCAGACGCTCGCCTCGGTCACCTTCCAGAACTATTTCCGCATGTACGACAAGCTGGCCGGCATGACCGGCACGGCGGCGACCGAGGCCGAGGAATTCGGCAACATATATGGCCTCGACGTCGTCGAGATCCCGACCAACCTGCCGGTCAAGCGCGCCGACGAGGATGACGAGGTCTACCGCACGATCGAGGAGAAGTACGACGCGGTGGTGGTCGACATCATCGACAGCCAGCGGCGCAGGCAGCCGGTTCTGGTCGGCACGACCTCCATCGAAAAATCGGAAATGCTGTCGCGCATGCTGTCTGACGGGACATATCTCAAGGGCCTGCGCGCGCGGCTTGCCGGCCGGCTCGCGGCGATCAGGCAGGGCAAGGAGCCCGAACTGCGCGCCTGGCTCGAAGAGGGTGTCGCCCATGTCGACGAGGCGATCGGGCAGGGCGGCGTCGCGCACGAGGTGCTCAATGCCCGCCAGCACGAGCGCGAGGCCTTCATCGTGGCGCAGGCAGGCGTCCCTGGCGCCGTGACCATCGCAACCAACATGGCCGGCCGCGGCACCGACATCAAGCTGGGCGGCAATGCCGAGATGCGCCTCGCGCAGGAATTGGGCGAGATGCCCGAGGGCGCCGAGCGCCAGGCTAGGCGCGAGGCGATCGAAGCCGAGGTCGAAGAGCTCAAGCGGCAGGCCCTCGATGCGGGCGGCCTTTACGTTTTGGCGACCGAGCGCCATGAGAGCCGGCGCATCGACAATCAGCTGCGCGGCCGCTCGGGCCGCCAGGGCGATCCGGGACGGTCCAAGTTCTACCTGTCCCTGGCCGACGATCTGATGCGCATCTTCGGCTCGGACCGCATGGACGGCATGCTCCAGAAGCTGGGCCTCAAGGAAGGCGAGGCGATCGTCCATCCCTGGATCAACAAGGCGCTGGAGAAGGCGCAGAAGAAGGTCGAGGCGCGCAACTTCGACATCCGCAAGAACCTGCTCAAGTTCGACGATGTCATGAACGACCAGCGCTCGGTCGTCTTCGATCAGCGGCTCGAACTGATGGACGGCGACGATGTCGCCGAGACGGTCGCCGAGATGCGTCAGGAGGTGGTCGAGACCCTGGTCGCCGACCATATCCCCGAAAAGGCCTATGCCGAGCAGTGGGACGTGGCCGGACTGAAGGAAGAAATCGCCAAGACGCTCAATCTCGACCTGCCGGTCGATGAATGGGCGGCCGAGGAGGGCATCGCCGAGGACGCCATCCTCGAACGGCTCGCCGGGTCGGCCGACGAGGCCGCCGTCTGGCGCGCCGAACGCTTCGGCCCGGACGTCATGGCCTATGTGGAGAAATCGGTCATCCTGCAGACGCTCGACCATCTGTGGCGCGAGCATCTGGTCAATCTCGACCATCTGCGCTCGGTGATCGGCTTTCGCGGCTACGGCCAGCGCGACCCGCTTCAGGAATACAAGTCCGAGGCGTTCGAACTGTTCCAGTCGATGCTGACCAATCTGCGCAAGGTCGTCACCTCCCAGCTGATGCGCGTGGAGATCGTGCAGGAAGCGGCGCGGGCGCCCGAACCCTCGGTGCCGCAGATGCAGGCGCGGCACGCCGATCCTGCCTCCGCCGAGAACGGGACGGCGGGCGACCCGCCGCGCACCGCGGCCGGCATCATCGCCGCCGCCACCGGCAAGGTGGCGCCCGGCGAGCGCAATCCGGACGATCCCGACACATGGGGCAAGGTCGGCCGCAACGAGGCCTGTCCGTGCGGCTCGGGCAAGAAGTTCAAGCACTGTCACGGCGCTTTCGTCTGACCGTTCGCCGCGTTGCGACCGGCGTGCCGTCGAACCAAATCTTAAGCCCGTCCGGATAATCGTTGCCGCGCAACAAAGAGCGGGATCGGTCGTCTTTTGCGTTTTTCCGCCGTTCAGACCCTTGCGCATATCCTGCCCGCCGCGCTGGGCCGCCGGGCGATTGCGTTCGCCGGCATCTTCGACCGGGTGCTCACCGGCGGCGACGAGGCCAGCCGGGCGCAGCGCGCCACCATGGTCGCCTTTTCGATCCGCGTCGCCAGCGCGGCCATCGCCTTTCTGTCCCAGGTCGCGCTGGCGCGCCTGATGGGCGTGTTCGAATATGGCGTCTTCGTGCTGGTCTGGGTGGCGATGGTCATCATCGGCAACCTGTCCTGCTTCGGCTTCCATACCGCCATCGTCCGCTTCGTGCCGCAATATCGCGCGCGCGGCGATCTCGATCGTCTGCGCGGCCTTTTGATATCGGGCCGGCTGTTCGTTCTGGCGACCTCGACGGTCATGGCGGGCCTTGCCGTCGCGGCCGCCCATTTCGGCGCGCACTGGTTCCAGTCCCACTACGTCGTGCCGTTCATGGTCGGCGCGCTCGCCTTGCCGATGATCGCGCTCGGCGACACGCTCGACGGCACCGCCCGGGCCAATGGCTGGCCGGTGCGGGCGCTCGCCCCGACCTTCATCGTCCGGCCGCTCGCGATCCTTCTCTTCCTGGCCGCCGCCTGGGCGCTGGACCATGACATTGACGGCGTTACCGCGCTGGTCTGCGCGGTGCTGGCGGCCTACCTGACCACGATCGGCCAGCTTGTCATGGTCACGGTCTCGCTCGACCGGCGCTTTCCGGCCGGCCCCCGCCGCGCCGATCTTCGCCTTTGGATCGCGGTGGCGCTGCCGATCTTCCTTGTCGAGGGGTTCTTTTCGCTGCTCCTGAACGCCGACGTGCTGATGGTGGGCGCGCTGATGAAGCCCGACGACGTGGCGGTCTATTTCGCCACGGTCAAGACGCTGGCGCTGGTTCATTTCGTGTCCTTTGCGGTCAAGGCGGGCGTTGCCCACCGCTTCGCCGCGCGGATCGACGATGCCGACAAGAGCGCGCTGCGCGAACTGGCCCGCCGCACGGTGAACTGGACCTTCTGGCCCTCGCTCGCCATGGCCGGCGTGATCGTGCTGGCCGGCCCGTTCCTGCTGGCGCTGTTCGGCGCCGATTTCGCGCGCGGATATCCGCTGTTGTTCATCCTGGCGATGGGCGTGGTCCTGCGCGCGGCGATCGGACCGGCCGAGAGCCTTCTGACCATGTCGGGCAACCAGAACGCCTGCGCCGCCGTGTTCGGCGCGGTGCTTGCGGTCAACGTGGCGCTCAACGCGCTGCTGATCCCGGCCTACGGTCTTCATGGCGCCGCGCTCGCCACCATGATCGCGACGATCGCCGAGACGTTTGCCCTTTATCAACTGGTTCGGTGGCGTATTGGCGTGCGCATGTTCGTTTTCATGTCGGCCGCGAAATCGGGATCCTGACCCACCATGTCCGCACTTCCGGTGATCGAGGAAGATGTCGCTGACGGCCCGCCGCTGATCATGGCGGGCGCGTCGGAAAGCGCGAACGGCGGTTCGCCGCTTCCCGAAAGCCGGCTGACGACGGGGAACAGGAAGTTCGCCGTCTATCCGCCGGGCGCCGGTTTCGATATTTTCGATGATCTCGATCCGGTGACGAATTACACGGTCGAGCCGAACATCTTCTTTTCCCCGCGTTTCTGCGTGCCGGCCATGCCGCGCCTTGACGACCGTCAGGTCTTCCTGATGGTCCTTCAGGACCGCGACGGGCACGCCGCCAACACGCGCTTCCTGATGCCGTACACGGTCGAAAAACCCGGCTTTCGCATCGGGCCGGACCTGATTCGCGCCTGGTCGAGCCCGTTCGGCCCCTATGGCGTGCCGCTGGTCGAGCGGCGCGAGAGCGCGCGGATCATCGACGATCTCATGCAGACACTGGCGATGCCCGCCATCCCGCTGCCCAAGATGCTGGCGCTGCCGGACGTTTTCGCCGATGGTCCCGTCGTGTCCCTGTTTCGCTCGGTCGCCCTGTCCAACGGCCTGCCGATCGCAACGACCCGGCCGATCGGGCGTCCGGTGCTGGATGCGACCGGGGATGCCGACGCCTATGCCAGGGAAGCGGTGAGCGGCCACCATCGACGCAATATGGGCCGGCTGTGGCGCAGGCTCGACGCGCAGGGCGGGCTGACCTACGACATTGCGCGCAACCGCGAGGCCGTTCGGGTCGCCATGGAGGAATTCCTGCTCCTGGAGAATGCCGGATGGAAGGGGCGTCAGCGCACCTCGCTTGCCTCCGACCGTTACCGCGCGGCATTTGCGCGCGAAGCCGTCAACGGGCTCGCCGAGCGCGACCGCTGCCGCATTCATCAGCTCAGCCTGGGCGGCAGGGCCATCGCCTCGCTGATCGTCTTCGTCGATGCCGGCAGGGCCTGGACCTGGAAGACCGCGTTCGACGAGACGTTGGCCGGCTACTCGCCCGGAACGCTGCTGATGCAGCGCGCGACCGAAGCGCTGATCGACGACCCCAACATTGTGAGCGCCGACAGCTGCGCGCCCGAGGACCATCCGGTGATGAGCCGTTTGTGGCGCGAGCGGCGTGACCTGCTCACGCTCGTGATCGGGCTCGAACGGGGGCGCGACCGCGAGGTTCGCCAGGCCGCCGCCCAGATCGAACTCTACAAGTCGACCCGGACGACCGCGCGGCTGGTGCGGCGCCGGCTCAACACGCTCCTGTCGCGGCGCGCCTGACCGTCAGCGAGCGCGGAAGTGCCGGCGGACGACCTTGCCCGATGCGGTCAGCGGGATGTCGTCGACGAAATGGATCTCGCGCGGATATTGATGCGCCGAGAGCCGCGCCTTGACGAAGGCGGCGATTTCGCCCCTGAGCGCGTCGTCGCCGGACGCGCCGTCGCGCAGCTTGACGAAAGCGGCGACGATCTCGGTGCGCAGGGCGTCGGGCTTTCCGACGACGGCGGCCATCTCGATGGCCGGGTGGGCCGCAAGGCAGTCCTCGATCTCGGACGGACCGATCCGGTAGCCCGACGAGGTGATCACATCGTCCATGCGTCCGATGAAATGGAAGAAGCCGTCCGCGTCCATGCGGCCCGCATCGCCGGTCATGAGCCAGTCGCCCCGATATTTGGCGCGCGTGGCCGCCTCGTCGCGCCAATAGCCCAGGAACATGACCGGATCGGGCGCGCGCACGGCGATTTCGCCGGGCTCGTCGATGGCGGCCGGCGTTCCGTCGGGACGCAGGACTGCGACGGTGTGGCCCGGCACGGGCCTGCCCATCGCGCCGGGCCGGGCGATGCCGAGGGCGGCGCAGTTGGCGAGCATGGCGTTGCATTCGGTCTGGCCGTAGAACTCGTTGACCGGCACGCCGAACCGCTCACGGGCGAGGGCGTGCGTCCGCCGGCCGGGCGCCTCGCCCGCCGTGCCGATGACGCGCAGCGAAAGCCCCTCGGGCGGACTTTCCGCGTCGGCGAGCAGCATGCGCAGCGCCGTGGGCGGCAGGAAGACGTTGGTCACCCGCGCACGGCGCATCACGTCGAGCGCCCATGCCGGCTCGAAGCGCGGCGCGCGGGCCGCGACCACCGGCACGCCGTGACAGAGCGCCGGCAGCAGGGCGTTGAGCAGCCCGCCGGCCCACGCCCAGTCCGAGGGCGTCCAGAACACGTCGCCCGGCCGCGGCATGAAGTCCTGCGCCATCTCGATGCCGGGCAGATGGCCCGGCAGGACGCGATGGCCGTGCAGCGTGCCCTTGGGCTGGCCGGTCGTGCCCGAGGTGAACAGCATCATGGCCGGATCGTCCGGCCCGGTGTCGGCGGCCGTGAAGCCTTCGCCGCCTGCCTCCATCAAGGCGCCGAGCGCGATCGCGCCGTTCGGCGCCCCGTCGGTGCAGGCGATCAGCGCCAGCGCGTCCGCCGCGCCC
>NZ_CFIFWG010000102.1:0-11220 GCF_984466335.1 Roseitalea sp.
CCAACTGCCTGAAGAACGACAACATCGTCTATATCGGCGACCTGATCCAGAAGACCGAGGGCGAAATGCTGCGCACGCCGAATTTCGGGCGCAAGTCCCTCAACGAGATCAAGGAGGTGCTGGCCTCGATGGGCCTGCATCTGGGCATGGAAGTGCCCACATGGCCGCCGGAGAACATCGAGGACCTCGCCAAGCGCTACGAGGACCATTACTGAACCCGCGCCGGCCGACAGGCCGGAAACCCCAGGAGAAGGCCCATGCGCCACCGCAAATCCGGCCGCAAGCTGAACCGCACATCGAGCCACAGAAAGGCGATGTTCGCCAACATGGCGGCCTCGCTCATCGAGCATGAGCAGATCGTCACCACGCTTCCCAAAGCCAAGGAGCTGCGGCCGATCGTCGAAAAGCTCGTCACGCTGGGCAAGCGCGGCGACCTGCACGCACGCCGCCAGGTGATCGCGCAGATTCAGGACGAGGCGCAGACGCGCAAGCTGTTTGCGGCCATCGCGCCGCGCTATGCCGACCGCAATGGCGGCTACACGCGGATCATGAAGGCCGGTTTCCGCCATGGGGACTCCGCGCCCATGGCGGTCATCGAATTCGTCGACCGCGACGTTGACGCCAGGGGCGCCGCCGACCGGGCCCGGCTTGAAGCCGAGGAGGCTGCCGAAGAAGAAGTGGCCGCATGACGCTATAAAAAGACGGCGACGCCGGCATGGCCGGCGCGCCGCATGAGAGCCTGATCGCTTCGAATAATCAATCCGAAACGTGGATCAGCCTCTCACCCAAGGTGCGGATGGCGATTGACGTTTTTGGCTTTCCTGCCAACAAGGATCGTGCTCCGACCCGCTGCCCTGAGGAGTTCGTGAACTTGCGCGGACTCTTCTTTTTTGCTGCTCCGGTCCCGCAACCGTCAATCCCCATTTCAGCCCTGATTGTGCTAGCAAGGTGATCGCGATTCACCGTGGAAAGCCGGGGCGATATCGAAGATGCGCGCAACTGTCCGAACGCTTCTGGCGCTCATTATCGGTTTTTCGGCCCTGGCCATGCCAGCCCAGGCGCAGGAGGCAGGCGGCCCCTTGCGCGATCTGCTGGGCGGGCTGGGCGGGAGCGGCACCGCCGAGCCGGCCGAACCCGGCGCCGCCATCCGCCGCTTGCCGCTGGGCGAGGGAGAAATCCAACTCTCTTTTGCCCCGCTGGTCGAACGCACCGCGCCATCCGTCGTCAACGTCTATGCGGCGCGGCTTGTGCGCCAGCGCGCGCCCTTCGCCGGCGATCCGTTCTTCGAGCAGTTCTTCGGCAACCGCTATTCCGGTTCGCCGCGCGTTCAGTCCTCGCTCGGCTCGGGCGTGATCGTCGACGAGGCCGGGCTCGTCGTCACCAACGATCACGTCATCTCCGGCGCCGACGAAATCCGCGTCGCGCTCGCGGACGGCCGCGAGTTCGAAAGCACGGTCATCCTGCGCGACGAGCGTTCGGATCTGGCGGTCCTGCGCATGGAGGCCGGCGAGACCTTCCCGGCCCTGGCGCTCGGCGATTCCGACACCATCCTGACCGGCGATCTGGTGCTCGCCATCGGCAACCCGTTCGGCGTCGGCCAGACGATCACCTCGGGCATCGTGTCGGCCGTGGCGCGCACGCGGCTGGGCATCGCCGACTTCGGCTTCTTCATCCAGACCGACGCGGCCATCAATCCGGGCAATTCGGGCGGCGCGCTGATCGACATGCAGGGCCGTCTCATCGGCATCAACACCGCGATCTTCTCCCGCTCGGGCGGCTCCCAGGGCGTCGGGTTCGCCATTCCCTCCAACATGGTCCGGGCGGTGGTGCGCCAGGCGCGGGGCGGGGCCGACGCGTTCGAGCGCCCCTATATGGGCGCGCGGTTCCAGGCGGTGACGCCCCGGATCGCCGAGAGCCTCGGCCTCGACCGGCCGGCCGGCGCGCTCGTGCTTGACATCGACCCCGGCGGCCCTGCGGCCGAGGCTGGCTTGAGGGCGGGCGACGTGGTGCTGGCGATCGACGGCGCATCGGTCCAGAATCCCGACGCGCTCGGCTATCGGCTGGCGACGATCGGGCCGGGCCGGGCGGTGACGCTCGATATCCTTTCGCGCGGCCGCGAGCGCACGATCGAACTGGTGCTGACCCGTCCGCCGGAGACGGCGCCCGCCCGGGAGACGCTGATCGACGGCCGGTCGCCCTTTGCCGGCGCCGTGGTGGCGAACCTGTCGCCGCGCCTGCGCCAGCGCATGAACCTGCCCGGTCGCGGCGCGGGCGTGGTCGTCACGCAGGTTCGCCGCGGCGCGCCCGCCTTGCGCGCGGGGCTGCGGCCCGGCGACATCATCGTCGCCATAAACGGCGAGCGCATCGCCGCCGTCGACGATGTGGTGCGCCTGACCGGTGGGGGCGGGCGCAACTGGCGCTTCACGCTCGACCGGCAGGGGCGGACGATCAACCAGTTCCTGCGGTTCTGATGGCCGGCCTGTTCGACGCCATCGCCGAAGGGGCGACCAACCGGCCGCTCGCCGACCGGCTTCGCCCCAGTGCGCTCGGCGGGATCGTCGGCCAGGAGCACCTGACCGGGCCGGACGGCACGGTCACCCGCATGCTGGCGTCCGGTTCGTTG
Organism: Roseitalea sp.; assembly: GCF_984466335.1. Classification (NCBI taxonomy): domain Bacteria; kingdom Pseudomonadati; phylum Pseudomonadota; class Alphaproteobacteria; order Hyphomicrobiales; family Ahrensiaceae; genus Roseitalea; species Roseitalea sp. Next base: position 2,624 of record NZ_CFIFWG010000102.1, read on the forward strand.
GGCAGCCTGATCCTCTGGGGGCCGCCCGGCACGGGCAAGACCACGCTCGCCCGGCTGATCGCCGCCGAGGCGGGCCAGCATTTCGAGCAGATTTCGGCGATCTTTTCGGGCGTTGCCGACCTCAGGAAGGTGTTCGAGGCCGCTCGCGCGCGACGCGGCGACGGCTTTGCGACGCTGCTCTTCGTCGACGAGATCCACCGCTTCAACCGCGCCCAGCAGGACAGTTTCCTGCCCGTGATGGAGGATGGCACCATCACGCTGATCGGCGCGACCACCGAAAACCCGTCATTCGAGCTGAACGCCGCGCTTTTGTCGCGGGCGCGCGTGCTGACGCTCGGACGGCTTGGGGAGGACGCGCTCGGCGCGCTGCTCGACCGGGCCGAGACCGCCACCGGCGCCACGCTGCCGGTCGACGCCGAGGCGCGCATGCTCCTTGTCGGCATGGCCGACGGCGACGGTCGCGCCGTTCTGACGCTCGCCGAGGAAGCCTGGCGGGTGGCGCGGCCGGGCGACGTTTTCGATGCCGACCGGTTGCGCGCCGTGCTTCAGCGCCGCGCGCCGGTCTACGACAAGAGCCAGGATGGCCACTACAATCTGATCTCGGCCCTGCACAAGGCGGTGCGCGGCTCCGACCCGGACGCGGCGCTCTACTATCTGGCGCGCATGCTCGCCGCGGGCGAGGACCCGCTCTATCTGGGCCGCCGCATGGTGCGCATGGCGTCCGAGGACATCGGCCTCGCCGATCCGCAGGCGCTCGCCGTCGCGCTCGCCGCCAAGGACGCGTTCGACTATCTGGGCGCGCCCGAGGGCGAACTGGCGCTTGCCCAGGCGTGCGTCTATCTGGCCACCGCGCCCAAGTCGAACGCGCTCTATGCGGCCATGAAGGGCGCGATGCGTGCCGCCAAAGAGCATGGCTCCCTGCTGCCGCCCAAGCACATACTGAACGCGCCGACCAGGCTGATGGGCGCCGAGGGCTATGGCGCCGGCTACCGGTACGACCATGACCAGCCGGACGCCTTTTCGGGGCAGGACTATTTCCCGCCCGAGATGGGGCGGCGCACCTTCTATGAGCCCGTCGCGCGCGGCTTCGAGCGCGAGATCGCAAAAAGGCTCGACTATTGGGCGCGCCTGCGTGCCGAGCGGGGCGGGCAGGGCGACGGTGGCGATGGCGGCGATGGCTGAGCGCCCCGCCGACGGGCACGCTTGACGAAGGTCAAACCGCGCCCGGTCCCCGCCCTTTAGGATGGGCCGATCATGCCGCACCCGTTTCGGAGGACAAGATGCGCGTTCTGGTGATCCATGCGACCGTCGAGGGACACACCCGGCAGATCGCCGGTCATATCGGCCGTTACCTGAAGGACAATCGGCACGAGGCGGTGATGATCGACGCCGCCGATCCGCCCCGATCCCTGTCGGTCGACGATGTGGACGCCGTCATCTGCGCGGGTCCCGTGCACATCGGCACGTTCCCGGCCCCGCTGCGCCGCTATGTGAGCGCGCACGGGCGCGACCTGATGGCGCGGCCCGGCGCCTTCGTCACCGTCTCCCTGACCGCCGCCGGGGACGACCAGACCGAATGGGAAGACCTGCGCGAGATCGCCGCGCGGTTCAGCGAGGAGACCGGCTGGTGGCCGGTGAGCGTGCACCATGCGGCCGGGGCGCTGAAATACACCGAGTATGATTTCTTCCGCAAATGGATGATGCGGCGCATCGCCGACAAGAAGGACGCGCCGACCGACACGCACCATGATTATGCGTTCACCGACTGGGGCGAACTGGACATGTTCGTCGACGGTTTCCTGAAGGATGCGCCCGCGGTCGCCGGCAAGGTCTGATTTGCTCTTTCCGTGTCCTGCCCGATGGCGTAGACGGGCGGGCCATGTTCACCAACCTCGTGTTCGTCGCGCTGGGGGGCGCCGCAGGCGCCGCGCTGCGCTATCTGACCTATCTGGGTGTCGGCCGTTATGTGAGCGGCTATCCCTGGGCGACGTTGACCGTGAACATCGTCGGTTCGCTGCTGATGGGCGTGCTGATCGGCTGGCTGATGCGGCGGGGCGGTTCGGGGGAGGGGCTGCGCCTGCTTCTGGGCGTCGGGCTGCTCGGCGGCTTCACCACCTTTTCGGCCTTCTCGCTCGATTTCGCGCTCCTCTGGCAGCGCGGCGAGGCGCTGAGCGCGGTCTTCTATGCGCTGATCTCGATGGCCGCCTCGATCGCCGCGCTGTTCGCCGGGCTGGCGCTGGCGCGCGCGGGCGCCTGACCGATGGGCGGCATCGAACAAAGGCGCATCGACCGGGACGAGGCGGGCATGCGCCTCGACCGCTGGTTCAAGACGCATTATCCGGGCCTTGGCTTCGGCGCGCTGCAAAAGCTGCTGCGGACCGGGCAGGTTCGGGTCGACGGCAGGCGGGCGAAAGCCGACACGCGGCTCGAAGCGGGGCAGGCTGTGCGCGTGCCGCCGCAGGCGACCGGCGCCGATGCCGGCCCGGTCACGGCGAGGACCATCCGAAACGAGGGCGACGCCCAGGCCCTGCGCAGGATGCTGCTCTACGAGGACGACAGGCTGTTCGTCTTCGACAAGCCGGCCGGGCTGGCCACGCAGGGCGGCTCGGGCGTGGTGCGCCATGTCGACGGCATGCTCGACGCGCTGCGCAACAAAAAGGGCGAAAAGCCCCGGCTCGTGCACCGGCTCGATCGCGACACGTCTGGCGTCCTGATCGTCGCGCGCACGCGCGGGGCGGCGCAAAAGCTCGCCGCCGCGTTTCGGTCGCGCGACACCGAAAAGGTCTACTGGGCGCTGGTCAAGGGCACGCCGAGGAGGCCCGAAGGCAGGATTTCGACCTGGCTCGCCAGGGAGCGGACGCCCGACGGCGACCGGATGCGCGTTGTCGAGCATGGCGAGGCGGGCGCCGATCACGCCATCTCGCGCTATCGGCTGATCGAGGCCGCCGGCCAGCGCCTGTCATGGGTGGAGTTCGAACCCGAGACCGGCCGCACCCACCAGTTGCGCGTCCATGCGCTGCATATGGGTTGCCCGATCATCGGCGACCCGAAATATGGCGAGCACGATCCCAACTGGACCTTTCCCGGCGGCATCCAGAAGAGGCTGCACCTGCACGCCCGCCGCCTGCGCATCCCCCATCCCGACCGCGGCACGGTCAACGTCACCGCGCCTCTGCCGCCGCACATGGTGCAAAGCTGGAACCTGCTTGGTCTCGACGAGGCGGACGGGGATCGGCAGGCGTGAGCGCCGCTCCCAGCTAAAGACAAGCCGCCCTAAAGGCGCACCGTTTCGACCTCGTCGAGGAATGCGCGCGCGATCGCACTGTCGCAGAGCGCTGTGCCAGGCGTGACGACGGCCGAGGCGGCGGCGGCGGTGCCGTGGGCGAGCGACCGCGCGAACGTTTCGCCGCGCGCCAGTGCCAGCGTCATCGCGCCGACGAAGCTGTCGCCGGCGCCGACCGCGCTGAGCGGGTTGTCGACCGGCCGGCTGCACAGGAGCCGCTCATCGGCCGAAACGCCCACCGAGCCGCGCGCGCCCATGCCGATGACGACGTGGCGCGCAACGCCCTTTGCGACCAGTTCGGCGCCGAAGCCGGCAAATGCCTCGGGCGCCCCAAGGGGCCGGCCGGACACGGCGAGCGCTTCTTCCCGGTCCATCCGCAGCGTGTGCATCGGCGCGCCGGTGCTTCGGCAAAGGGCCGCGAGCACCGCCCCGGACGTGTCGGCGATCAGCGCGGACCCGGCCCCTTCGACCCGCCCCTTGAGCCGTTCGACGAGCCGGGCGTCGGCCTGCGGCGGCAGGCTCCCCGACAGGACGGCGAAGGCGTCGGGTGCGAGCAGCCGGTCCAGCGTCTCGAAAAGGGCGCGATCGGCCGCCTCGGTCCAGGCCGGGCCCGGCAGCACGAAGCGGAACAGGCGCCCGCTCGATGTCTCGCGCGCGGTGAACGACTGCCGCGTCTGTCCTCCCGTGTCGATCGGGACGGTGTCGATCGCCTCGGCGGCGAGCATGGCGGTCAGCGTTCCGCCCGTTACGCCGCCGATGCCGATCAGCGCGCGGGCCGAACCGCCCAGCTTGACGATCGCGCGCGCCACGTTGATGCCGCCGCCGCCAGGGTCGAGCTGCGCCGGCCCGCAGCGGAGCTTGACGTCGGCCCGCACGGTCTCGACATCGGCGGCGATATCGACCGCCGGGTTCAGCGTGATCGTCAGGACGGGTTGCTGGTTCATGGAGCGAACGCGGTGGTGGCGGTTTGGCGCGGAAGCGTTTTTGCAGTTTCAGGCGAGCATCCGCCCGTTGTAGCAGGGCGCGGGCGGCAGGCAAGCGGCCGGCCCTAGAGCGGTTTGTCTTTCGTCATCGTCATCAACACGCTGTCGGGCAGCGTCTCGCACTGACCGGCCTTGGGCACGCGATCGGCGCGGCGTTCCAGCATGCGTTGCGCGACCGTTGGAGCCTGCGCTGAACATTTTGTTCACCTCCCCGGCATACGCTGACCTGTCGACACTGGGCAGGGTTGGCATGGGCGCGTTCTTCGACAAAAGCCGGCTTTGGATGAAGGTTGCAAAACTGACGTTCGTCTGCGTGATCGCATCCATGGTCATCACCGCGTCGATCAGCATCGCCTTGGTCGAACTCGGCCTCATCGCCAAGGAGAGCCTGCGCAGGGCGTTGAGCATCGGCCTTCCGATCTCTTTTGCCGCGCCGCTTCTGATCAGCGTGCCCGTATGCTGGGTCATGCTGTCGATGGCCGATGAGCTGGCGCGCGCCAAGGCCGAGCTTCAGCACCTGTCGGAAACCGATCATCTGACCGGCCTGCTGAACCGGCGCGGATTTGAGCAAGCCGCCGCGCGGCTGATCGAAAGGGCAAGGCGCGGCGGCCGTCCGGTTGCGGTGATCGCCTGCGACATCGATCGTTTCAAGGTGATCAACGATACCTATGGCCACGCAGCGGGCGATGCGGTCATCGTCCGGGTCGCCGATCTCATCCGAGATGAGATCGAAAACTGCGCCGTGCCCGATTACTGCGTCGGCCGAATGGGCGGCGAGGAGTATGCCGTGTTGCTTGACGGCGTGCCGATCCGGCCGCTTTGCCGGTATGCCGAACGCATACGCCGTCGATGTGGCGCCGAGCCGGTCCAGACCGAAGGCCCCACGGTTCCACTGACCGTCAGCATCGGCATCGGCGTGGCATCGCACAGGGACGCGGCCCTGGCCGACTTGCTGGCGATCGCCGATCGGGGCCTTTACCGGGCCAAGACCGAAGGGCGCAACCGGGTCGGCCACGAAGCCGGCCCTGCCGGCCGGCCCGCCCTCGCGTGAAGGCCCTGATGCATGGAAAAGGCCCGGCGACACTGGGCCGCCGGACCTTGCGTCGATGAGGCGGCGGCCGGTCAGACCGAATAGTACATGTCGAACTCGACCGGGTGCGGCATCTGCTCGAACAGGATGTTCTCTTCTTCCTTCAGTTCCAGATAGGCCGCGATCTGGTCGTCGTCGAAGACGCCGCCGGCCTTGAGGAAGTCGCTGTCCGCCCTGAGCGCCGCGATCGCCTCGCGCAGCGAGCCGCACACCGTCGGAATGCCTTCCAGTTCCTCGGGCGGCAGGTCGTAAAGGTCCTTGTCCATGGCCTCGCCCGGATGGATCTTGTTCTTGATGCCGTCGAGGCCGGCCATCAGCATGGCCGCGAACGCCAGATAGGGGTTGGCGGTCGGGTCCGGGAAGCGGACCTCCACGCGCTTGCCCTTGGGCGAGCCGGAGAACGGGATGCGGCACGAGGCCGACCGGTTGCGGGCCGAATAAGCCAGAAGAACCGGCGCCTCGAAGCCCGGCACCAGCCGCTTGTAGGAGTTGGTCGAGGCGTTGGTGAAGGCGTTGAGCGCCTTGGCGTGCCTGATGATGCCGCCGATGTAGAACAGCGCCGTCTCCGAAAGGCCGGCATATTCGTCGCCCGCCATCAGCGGCTTGCCCTCGCCCCAAATGGACTGGTGCACATGCATGCCGGTGCCGTTGTCGCCATAGACCGGCTTGGGCATGAAGGTGGCCGACTTGCCGTAGGCATGGGCGACATTGTGCACGACATATTTATAGAGCTGCACCTCGTCGGCCTTGCGCGTCAGCGTGTTGAACAGCATCGAAAGCTCGTGCTGCGCCGCGCCCACCTCATGGTGGTGCTTTTCGGTCGCAACGCCCATTTCGCTGAGGACGGTGAGCATCTCCGAGCGGATGTCCTGGGCGCTGTCGACCGGGTTGACCGGGAAGTAGCCGCCCTTGGTGCGCGGCCGGTGGCCCAGGTTTCCGGTTTCGTATTCGGCGTCCGTGTTGGACGGCAGTTCGACGCTGTCGAGCTGGAAGCCGGTGTTGTAGGGGTCGGTCGCGAACTTGACGTCGTCGAAGATGAAGAACTCCGGCTCGGGGCCGAAATAGGCCGTGTCGCCGAAGCCGCCCGACTTGATGTAGGCCTCGGCGCGTTTGGCGGTCATGCGCGGGTCGCGATTGTAGCCCTCGCCTGAGACCGGATCGAGCACGTCGCAGAAGATCGCCATGGTGGACTGCGCGTAGAACGGGTCCATGTGCGCGGTCTCGACGTCGGGCATCAGGTTCATGTCGGATTCGTTGATCGCCTTCCAGCCGGCGATCGACGAGCCGTCGAACATGATGCCGTCGGCGAACATGTCCTCGTCGACGACGCCGCAATCGACCGTGACGTGCTGCATCTTTCCGCGCGGGTCGGAGAAGCGCAGATCGATGAACTTCACGTCGTTGTCCTTGATCTGCTTGAGAATGTCACTTGCACTCATTGTGATCCCTTTTTTCCTTTCAAGTGGCATGTTGGGGTTCGCTCGGAGCGGTCAGACGGCGTCCGCGCCCGTTTCGCCGGTGCGGATGCGCACCACCTCCTCGATCGGCGAGACGAAGATCTTGCCGTCGCCGATCCGTCCGGTCTGGGCCGCGTTGCGGACCGCTTCCATCGCGCGCTCGACCGTCTCGTCGGGGACGACGATCTCGATCTTCACCTTCGGCAGGAAATCGACGACATATTCGGCGCCGCGATAGAGTTCGGTATGGCCCTTCTGGCGGCCGAAGCCCTTGGCCTCGGTCACGGTGATGCCCTGTAGGCCCACCTCCTGAAGCGCTTCCTTGACCTCATCGAGCTTGAAGGGCTTGATGATCGCCTCAATCTTTTTCATCGTTGCGATGCCTCCGACCGGTTGAGTTGCCCTTCATGATGCAGATGCCATGCCAATTCGCGCGCCCGCGCCGGAGACGCCAGGAGCGCCGAAAAAGCGGGCGATTGGCGCATCGACCCTTCCATCCGCCGGTTCATGCCGCCAAAGACGGCGAAAATGCGCCTAAAGAACGGGCATTCTGCGCAAGAAAAGTGCAATCCGTGCATGAGTTGCGGCGAGCCGGCCATGGCTGACATCGCGGCGAATGCCATCCTGTCGAACGCCGAAATGGGCGCCGCCGACCGCGCGACCATCGAAAGCGGCACGTTTTCCGGCCGCGTGCTGATGGAGAATGCGGGCGCGGCGGTCGCCGATGCGGCCATGGCCCGCCTTGCCGGCGCGCGCCGTGTCCATGTGCTGTGCGGGCCGGGCAACAATGGCGGCGACGGCTATGTCGCCGCGCGCCGTCTCGCCGAACGGGGCGTGCCCGTGCGCCTTTACGCGCTCGCCCCGGTCCGGCCAGGGACCGACGCGCAGATCGCCGCCCGCCGCTGGACCGGTCCCGTCGACCCGCTCGGTGATCTTGCGCCGGCGGCAGGCGATCTGGCGATCGACGCGCTGTTCGGGGCGGGCTTTTCGGGCGCCTTGCCCGAGCGGGCCGCGGCCGCGCTCGACCGCTGCCGCGCGGCCGGCTGCCCGGTGCTGGCCGTCGATCTGCCCTCGGGCGTCAATGGCGATACGGGGCAGGGGCCCGGCGCGGTCGCGGCGGCGGCGACCGTCACATTCTATCGCAAGAAGCCCGGCCACCTGCTTTATCCCGGCCGCGCGCTGTGCGGCGACATCGCCGTCGCCGATATCGGCGTGCGCGCCGATGCCGCGCCGGTGACCGTCGAGAACATGCCGGCATCGTGGGCGAATCGCCTGCCCAGGCCCGCCGCCGAGACGCACAAATATGCGCGCGGGGCGGTCGCGGTCTTTTCCGGTCCCCGCCATGGCACGGGAGCGTCACGGCTTGCCGCCATGGCCGCCCAGCGCGCCGGCGCCGGCGCGGTCACGATTCTGGGAGCCCCGGACGCGCTCGATATCCATGCCGCCCATGTCACCTCGATCATGCTGCGGCCGGCGGGCGGCGACCCGCTCGAAGCGCTCGCCGCGCTCAAGGGGGTGCGCGCCGTCATATTGGGTCCGGGCCTTGACGATCCCGAGCGCGCCCGCGCCGTCGCGCCCGGCATGCTGGAGCGGTCGGGCGCGCTGCTCGTGCTCGATGCCGACGGCATCACCGCCTTCGCCGATGACCCATCGCCCTTGTTCGAGGCGGCTGGCCGGATGCCGGGCGCGCGGCTCGTCCTGACGCCGCACGAGGGCGAATTCGCGCGCCTTTTTCCCGATCTCGCCCGCAGCGGCGGCGGCAAGCTCGAAAAGGCGCGCCGGGC
>NZ_CFIFWG010000103.1:0-11168 GCF_984466335.1 Roseitalea sp.
CCATCATCTGATGTCAATGTGTTGCCGGCCTCCGGCTTGGACGTCTTTTCCGCCGCCGGCGTCGTCAAAAGCCTCGCGCGATCGTCGGATCGCGCCGCGGTGTTTTCCTCGCCGTGGCGAAAAACCTTGTCCATCAAACCGCTCCCATCCAAAGACAAACCGCTCTAGATGCCGCGATCCGAACCGGCACCCTTCGGGAGTGCCGAGCCGACGAAGTCGGGACCCGCACGCTCCGCACCGCCGGCATGGCCGGGCGCTTTGTCCGGACGGATCTCGGGGAACCGGGCCACGTTCGGGCATGGAAAGCGTCACCGCGTCCGATAGCCCGCACACGCTTACCACCAAAACCGATACCGCCGCGCAGCGTGAGGGCAAGGGCCCGGTTCGACCGTTGCGGCGGAACAACGCCCTGCCGGCTCCGAAAGGACGGCGACATCATTGCCCAAGGGATTGACCAAACAAAATCCCCCCACTGGTCTAATGCCGCTAAACTCGTGCGGCTGTTACAGTGGAAAATCGATAGGGATCAAAGGCAAACGGGAGTCACGCGATGCGGTTAACATTGTGCAGCGCCATATCTACAAGCGCATTGGTTTTAGGTGTTCTGGCCTTGAGCGCCGTGTCCACTTCCGCCGATCAGCCGCAATATGGCGGGGAGCTGATCTATGCCAAGGCGGGCGAACAGCACACTTTGTTCCCCGGTCGAAATCTGAGCAGTCAGGCTCAAGACGTTTGGCTTTACGGATGCGAGAACCTCGTTGAATTGAACGAGGCTGGCGAGATCGAGCCTTGGCTGGCACGCGCATGGTCCACGTCCGCAGATGGCCGAGAAGTGACGTTTCAGCTTGAGGAAGGCGTTTCTTTTCACGACGGCACGCCGTTCAACGCCGAGGCCGTCGCATTCGTCTACAATGAAGCGATCGAGAAGGGATTTCTCTACGCGAACCTTCTGGGCACTTTCCAGGAGGCGAGGGCCGACGGCGAACATGCAGTCACGCTCCGGTTCGAGCGCCCGCCGGCCGCGCTGCTGCAGAACCTGGCCTACAGGTCGCTGTGTATTTTCAGCCCGACCGCCTATCGGGAAAACGGCGAGGAATGGATGGCGACGCATGTCGTCGGCACCGGCCCGTTCATCCAGAAAGAGTATCGAAAGGGCGAGTATATCCTGTTCGAACGCAATCCGGATTACTGGCAGGAGAGCAAGCCTTATCTGGATTCCGTCCGCATCATCTATGTTCCCGACATGTCGATCCGTGCCGCCATGCTCCAGAGCGGTGAGGTGGACCGAACGGTTCTGCTGAACGATTTCGATATTCCGCGGCTGGAGGCCGACCAGAACGTCAATATTCGCATTGTTCCCAGCACCCGGCAATACTACCAGGTCCTCAACCATCTGGTGCACCCGCTCGACAACCCCAATGTCAGGCGCGCCTTCAACTACGCGGTCGACAAGGAAGGGATCGTCGCCAGCGTGTTTGCGGGACGCGGGGCGTTCGTGCCGACGGCGCCGACCCTGACCGAAGGCGTCTTCGGGTATCGGGACATGCGCAACGAGGGCGAGGCGACGATCTTCCAGTATGATCCCGAAAGGGCAAGGGAACTGCTGCGTCTTTCGGGCTACGAGGATCGCGACGGGGACGGTTTCGTCGAGGACGTGAAGGGCAACACACTTGCGCTCGAAATGTTCTCACGCCGCGGGGCGCGCAAAGGCGATTATCAGACCGCGCAGCTTGTCCAGTCGTTTCTGCGCGATGTCGGCGTCGATGTGGGCATCACGCTGATGGAAAGCGCCTCCTTCAGCAGCGCGATCTCGCAAAGCCCGACCGATGCCGCATACGACATGGTGATGCTGTCATGGGGCGTGCCGACCGCCGATCCGGACGAGCCCATGCTGTTGTTCACCTACTCCAAGGCATGGAAGCCGGCAGGGTCCAACCGTATGTTTTATTACAGTTCCGAGATCGACGCGATAACCGAAGCCGCCACGTCGCAAACCGATTCGGACAAGCGCCGGGACCTGATCGAGGCGTATATGGAGCAGTTGCTTGAGGACGCGCCGGTCATCTATCTGCCGACGCTGGCGCTCAATCTGGGTACACGCAGCTATGTTAAGGGCGACCGGATCCTGGCGATCGGCAACTATCCGGCGCGTTTTGCCTGGATAGATCGGGAGGAAAAGGCCCGACAGGGCATCTCGCGCTAGGGATGCCATCCCTGCCCTCGTTCCGCGCAAACGCCCAATGAACGGTTGGAAGCCCAGATGCTCCGGATGATCGTCTACAGGCTCTTGCTGATCATTCCAGTCGGTCTCGTTCTGGTCTCCTTTCTGTTTGCGCTGTTCCATCTCATTCCGGGCGACCCGGCGCAACTGATGGCCGGCGACAACGCGCCGGAAGAGTTGGTCCAGTCCATTCGCCGGGCCTACGGCTTCGATCAACCCATTTACATCCAATATTGGAGCTATCTGACGCGCATGCTTCAGGGCGATCTCGGTGTGTCGACCTATTCGCGCGAACCCGTCCTCGATATCGTGTGGCCGCGCGTGGTCAACACCGCGCAGCTCGCGGGCTTTGCGATGCTGCTGGCCATCGTCATCAGCCTGGTCCTGGGTTGCATCTCGGCGATGTTCTGGAACCATCCGGTCGACAAGGGCGTCACGATGTTCTCGCTGGTGGGCATCTGCACGCCGGTTTTCGTCTCCGGGCTGATCGCGATCTATTTCTTCTCGGTCTATCTCGGATGGCTTCCAATCGGCGGCAAGGCGACCTGGAAGCATTACATTCTGCCGGTGGTGACACTTGGCGCCTATCAGGCGGCGATATTCACGCGCATGGTCCGCTCGTGCATGGTGGATGCGCTCGGACGCGACTTCATCACGACGGCCCGCGCCAAGGGTGTCGCCGAAAGGATGGTTGTCTTCAAGCACGCGCTGCGCAACGCGCTGCTGCCGATCATCACGCTTTTCGGCCTTGGGCTCGGACACACGCTGGGCGGCTCGGTCGTGACCGAAACCATCTTCAACTGGCCCGGACTTGGCCGTCTGATGGTCGATTCCATCCTCACCCGGGACCTGCCGGTGACCCAGGGCGCGATTCTGATCTTCGCGGCCATATTCATCACCGTGAACCTGAGCGTCGACATTCTGTACACCTGGGCCGATCCGCGGATCCGCTATGACTGAAATGCAAGCCTCAAGACACCGGACAAGGATGTGCGGCGCCTGCCCCTGATGGACTTTCTCAAACGGTTCAGCCGAGACAGGGTCGGCCTGTTCTTCGGCATCGTCCTGGTCCTGATCTATCTGGTCGCGCTGACGGCGCACTGGATCACGCCGTACGATCCCCTACAGACCGATCTTCGAAAGGTGCTTCAACCGCCCTCGCGCGAGCACTGGCTGGGCACCGATCAATTCGGGCGCGATCTGCTGTCGCGCGTGATCCTGGCGACCCAGGTCACGGTCCGGGTCACGGGCCTCGCCATTCTCTTCGCCGTCGTTACAGGCGTTCCGATCGGCATGCTGGCCGGCTTCGTCGGCGGCTGGCTCGACGGGCTGGTGATGCGCATCACCGACATGCTGCTGATCTTCCCGATCATCATGCTGGCCATCGTGCTCGTCGTGATCATCGGGCCGACGGAAAATGGCGTGATCTTCGCCCTCGGCATCTCGCAGATGCCGCAGTTCATACGCGTTGCGCGCGGCGTCACGCTGTCGGTCAAGGAGGAACTATACATCGAAGCGGCGGTCGCCGCAGGCGCCGGTCGGCGGTACATTCTGCGGCGGCATGTCTGGCCCAACATCTCGACGCCGATCATCGTGCAGGCGTCCTTGACGCTTCCGGTGTTCGTCCTGAACGCCTCGGCATTGTCCTATCTCGGGCTCGGCGTCCAGCCGCCAACGCCCGAATGGGGTCAGATGCTCAATGAGTCGATCGCGTTCATCTTCACCGCCCCCCACCTGATGATCGGGCCGACCATCGCGCTGTTTCTGTTCACGCTTGCCGCAAATCTTGTCGGCGACGCATTGCAGGAAACGATCAATCCCAGACTGAAGAAGCGGCCATGAAGGCCCTTGCGACCACAAAGGACGCATCGGACGCAGGCGAAGGCCGAGCGCTTCTCGAACTGCGGGATCTCAGCATCGACTTCGAAACCGAGCGCGGTACCGCGCGCGTCGTCGACCGGCTCAACTATCGGATCGGTCACGGCGAGACCGTCGGCATTGTCGGCGAAAGCGGCTGCGGCAAGTCGGTGACCGCGCGCGCCGTCATGGGGCTCGTCGAAGCGCCCGGGCGCATCGCGGAGGGCGAGATCCTATACCGCCATGGCGACCGGGTGATCGATATCGCCAGGCTCGACCCCAAGGGTCGCCGGATTCGCGAACTGCGCGGCAACGCGATCTCCATGATCTTTCAGGAGCCGATGACCTCACTCAACCCGGTTTTTTCGATCGGGGACCAGATTGCCGAGGCGGTTCTTCTCCACCAGTCGATCGGCCGGCGCGATGCGGCGGACAAGGCGGTGGCGATGCTCGATGCCGTCGGCATTCCATCACCGCGCGAGCGGGCCCGGGACTTTCCTCACCAGCTCTCGGGCGGGATGCGTCAGCGCGCGATGATCGCGATGGCGATGTCATGCAACCCGTCGCTGCTGATCGCCGACGAACCGACCACCGCGCTGGACGTCACCATCCAGGCCCAGGTTCTGGACCTGATGAACAAGCTTCGCGCGGAGTTCCACGCCGCGATCATGTTCATCACCCACGATCTGGGCGTGATCGCGACGATGGCCGATCAGATCCGCGTGATGTATCTGGGGCGTATCGTCGAAAGCGGGCCCGTCTCGACGGTCTTCCGGCAACCGCTTCACCCCTACACGCAAGGGATGATGCAATCGATCCCGTCGCTCAAGGGGGCGCGGAAACGCAGGCTGCGATCGATCGCGGGCAACGTGCCCTCGCCGCTTGAGGCCGGCCTCGGGTGCGGCTTCGCCTCGCGGTGCCCCCACGTCATGGATGTCTGCCGGAAAGCAAGACCGGCGCTCGTCTCGGAAGGCGGCGTCCGGTCCGTGGCCTGCTTTCTGCATCACGCCCGGACCGAAGAGGCGCCACATGAAGGTTGAGGAAGTCTTGCTCGACGTCGCCGGTCTTCGGAAGCTCTTCCCGATCCGCAAAGGGCTTCTCAAACGCATCGTGGCCGAGGTGAAAGCCGTCGACGGCGTGGATTTGCAAATTTACACGGGAGAGACGCTGGGCCTGGTCGGCGAAAGCGGCTGCGGCAAGACGACGACGGGGCGAACCATCCTGCGGCTCCTGCCCCCGACCGAGGGAAGGGTAACGCTCCGCCTGCCCGCCGAAGACGGTTCGGGCACGATGCGCGAGATCGATCTCGCTCGGGCCGGACCGAGGCAGCTCAAGACGCTGCGCCGGAAGATGCAGATCATCTTTCAGGATCCCTATTCATCGCTCGACCCCAGAATGACCGTCGAGCAGATCGTCGGCGAACCGCTTCGGGTCCAGAGAATTGCGCGCGGCAAGGAGTGCGCCGACCGGGTGGCCGACCTCCTGCGATCGGTGGGGCTCGATCCGTCAGCGATGGCGCGTTACGCCCACGAGTTTTCCGGCGGTCAGCGGCAAAGGATCGGCATCGCCCGCGCGCTTGCCCTCAACCCCAAGCTGATCGTTGCCGACGAGCCCGTCTCGGCGCTCGACGTCTCCGTCCAGGCACAGGTTCTCAATCTCCTCCAGGACCTGCAGGAGGCATACGGCCTGACCTATCTGTTCATATCGCACGACATGGCGGTTATCCGCCATATCTGCGATCGCGTGGCGGTCATGTATCTGGGAAAGATCGTGGAACTGGCCGAAACCGACGCGCTGTTCGGCAATCCCAGGCACCCTTACACCGAAGCGCTGATGTCGGCCGTTCCGGCCGTGGAAACCGGTCAAGTCAGCCGGCGCATCGTCCTCGACGGAGATGTGCCGAGTCCGGCTTCGCCGCCGAGCGGCTGCCATTTTCATCCGCGCTGCCGTTTCGCGACCGACATCTGCAGATCGCAGGTGCCGGACCTGCGCGCCCTCGACGCTGCTCACGCAGTGCGCTGCCACCATGCCGAAGCGTTCACGCTGCAGGGCGTCGGGGGCGAATAGGGGTGCGCGTGCCCGATCGTGCAGCGGCCCCGCCCAGCCAACCCAAGGAGAGACGACAGATGAGCAACGGAACTGCGATAGAGGTCAAAGACATCAGGGGTGAACCGGGAAAGACTGTCCGCGGTTTCGTGAAGATAGGCGAGACGCCCATGGGGCCGATCCGGTTCCCTGTCGTCATCGTCACGGGCACGCGGCCGGGCGCCACGCTTTGCCTGACCGCCGGTGTTCACGCAACCGAATATCCCGGCATCGACGCGGTGTTGAGAACGGTCTCCGCGACCGACCCGCAAACGCTTCGCGGCACCCTGATCGCGGTTCCGGTGGTCAACCAGATCATGTTCCAGACTAGGACCGGTTTCATCAACCCCGTCGACGGCCTGAACCTGAACCGCACCGCGCCGGGCCTGGCCGACGGGACGATCTCACAGGTTCTGGTCCATACGCTTCTGACCGAGGTGATTGGGCAAGCTGATGCGCATATCGATTGCCACGGCGGCGACCTGGGCGAAGAGCTCTGGCCCTATGCGGGCTATGTGCTGACGGGTGATGCCGAGCAGGACAGAAAGGGCGAAGCGATGGTGCGGCTTTACACGCCGCGCATCTTCGCGCTGTACGAAAACGACACGCCGCTTCCGGCGACCGGCGGATCGGTAACGGCGACGGCATCGCGGCAGGGCACGGTGTCGATCCTGGCGGAAGCGGGCAGCGATGGGACGTTGCGATCTGCCGATACCGAACACCATCTGCGCGGCATCCGGAACGTGATGCGCTATCTCGATATGATCGACGGCGATCCGCAACTTGCTCCCGACCCCTTGCGCGCGCAGGGCCAGTTTGTCGTCAGCGCCCGACGCGGCGGGCTCGTACGGCTGACCGTCGAGATCGGCCAGGACTTGGCTGCCGGTCAGAAGGTCGCCGACATCGTGGATGTCTTCGGTGACGTCGTCGAGGAAATCGTCGCGCCCGAGGCGGGCATTGCGCGCCTGATCTGGACACATAAGGCGATCAACACCGGCGATCCGGTGGTCAAGTGCTGGCGCGCCGGCCCGGCGGAACCCTTCACGCTCTAATTACCATCAAATCCGGAAACAGCCATGCATATTCGATCTCAGAAACTGAGCGACTTCTTCAACATCGGGCGTGATCTCGGATGGGACGTCGCACGACAGAAATGGACGGTTAACCAACTGATTGGACCGGAGGGCTTGAGCTATACCGTTGGCGACATCATGCCCGGCGGCATACCGGAGGACCTGCCGATCATCAAATCGGGCAACCGGTATGGCTATCCGCCCCTTCGCGAACGGATCGTGGAGACGATGGAGTATCATGTCGACGCCGACCACATGCTCCTGACGCTGGGAACGCAGATGTCGAACTTCCTGGCCTTTGCCACCTTGCTTGAGCCCGGTGACGAGGCGATCGTCGAAACGCCCTCCTGGGAACAGCCCCGTGTGCTGTGCGAGGCGTTTCGCGCCCACTGCAAGCTCATCAGGCGCCAAGAAGAACTGGAGTGGAAGTTCGATCTGGACAGGCTCGAAAGCCTCATGGGGCCCAAGGTCAAGCTGATCTACATTTGTCATCCGAACAATCCGACGGGCGCGTGCCTGAACGAGGCCGAGTTGCGGGCGGTGTGCGATATCGCCGCCAAGCACGGTGCCTATGTCGTCTCCGACGAGATCTATCGCGGGATGGAATGGAGCGGCGAGCCCTCGCCTGCGGTCGCCAATGTCTACGAGCGCGGCATTTCGACCAGCAGCATCTCCAAGATTCTCGGAATGAGCGGAACGCGCCTGGGCTGGCTGACGACCCCGGACCGTGACTTCATGGAACAGTGCATGGAGCTGAAATACTACATCACACTGCACCAGCTCAGTCGCCTCGACGAAACCGTCGCCATGGCCGCGATGGAGCGTCAGAAGTTCTGGTCGATGGCCCGCAATTCCATGCGTGTCGCCAAGGCCAACTTCGACATTGTGAGCAAATGGATGGACGGCAGCGACGCGTTTCGTTGGGTCTCGCCGAAAGGCGGGTTTTTGTCCTTTCCGCACTTCGATCTCGACATACCGTCATGGGATCTGTGCATCGCCCTGATCAAGGAGCCGTACCGGACCTATCTCATCCCGGGAAGCTGCTATGGCTACGAGAATCATGTCCGGCTCGGCTTCGGCCCGAGTACGCCGACCAGCGACGTCAAGGACGGATTGGAGCAGATCGGCGCATTCATCGCCGACTACCGCGGCGGCAAGGTGGCGCCAAGTGTCTGACGCAGCCAAGCCCCGGCGGCGCGACGTACCTAGGCCGCCGCGCCGCCGATCACGCGGGCGCTTTCATGGGTGAGCCGGCTGTCGAGATTGTCGATGTCTTCGCAGCCGCGCCAGGCGGCGGCAATCCGGCGCCTGTCGTGCTGGATGCCGCCGCGCTCGACACCGAGGCAATGCAAGCGGTCGCGCAGACACACGGATATGAGAGCGTCTTCGTGTTGCCGGCGCGGCAGGCCGGCAATGACATCCGCTTGCGGTACTTCCTGCCGACAGGCGAGGTCGGGATGTGCGGTCACGCGACCATCGGCGCCCTTTGGCTTTTGCGCCGGGCGGGCCGGATCACCGCAGATGCGCTGCGCGTCGAGACGCCCGCAGCGATCGTCGAGAGCCGTATCACGGACGCAGGCGACATCTTCGTCAGTCAGCCTTTCGGTGCCACCCAAGTGCTGAACGGTGACGCCCTCATCGCCGAAATCTGCGACGTGCTGAACCTGCCGGCCGGGGCGCTGGGTCCGCAACCGGTGGTCAATGCCTCGACCAGCCGAGTCAAAACGCTGGTGTGCTTGACGTCGAAAGATGTTCTGGATCGCTGCCAACCTGACTTCGACAGGGTCGGGGCGCTTTGCGGGCGCCTCGGATCCACCGGTCTTTATCCCTATGCCGTCGATGCCGTGGACCCGCAAAACGGCAGCGCGACGATTGCCGCCCGCCAGTTCCCCAAGGCGTCCGGTTATCCCGAAGACGCCGCGACCGGCATCGCCGCCACTGCCCTGGCAAGCGCGTTGCGCAGCCTTGGCAAGGTGTCGCACGATATCACCCGGTTCACCGTATTGCAGGGATATGCGATGGGCCGTCCGTCCAAACTGGCCGTCAGCCTGGAGGAAAGCGATAAGGGCGGCGAGCCGGTGTGCTGGCTGGGTGGCGGCGCGGAGCCGCATCGGCCAAGCCCGTGACCGCATAGAAATCCAGGGTATGCGCCAGTTGCCTTCGATCGTTTCGATGCAGCGCATCAGCGGCTCCCTGATTTTGGGCGCCGATAGCCGGCGACCGGTCAATTCCGGGCTTGTTGACACCCTGGCGGCAAGACCGGATTATAAATCGCTGCCGGAACGATCACAGGGGCTGGCTCCTGACTGTCCGGCAATGGCATGCTTTGGCGCCCGATGGAAAACGCTAGCAAACGCAATGTCTGGGCGGACGTAATTCCGGTAAGTCACGGCGCCGGCCAGTCGCTACAGATGCAGATCCGCAAGGGCATGGTGGCTGCGATCCTTGAAGGCAGGGTTGCATCGGGCGCAATGGTGCCGTCTTCGCGAGCGTTGGCCGATGCGCTTGGCGTCTCGCGGGGCACCGTGATCATTGCCTACCGTGAGCTTGTCGCGCAGGGTTTTCTGACGGCAAAGCGCGGGAGCGGCTACCGTGTCAGCATGGGCCATTGCGAAGCGTTGCCCGAACGGCGTGCCTCCAAAGCCGCAAGCAGAGACTTTTTTGCGTGGCGCGCGCGCCTGAAAGTCCGGCCAGGCCCGCTCGCCAATCCGCGCAAGAGCAAGACCTGGACGACCGCCCGATACCCGTTCGTCTATGGGCAGTTCGACCTGGAACTGTTTCCCACGGCCGAGTGGCGCGAATGCAGCCGGATGGCGCTCAGCGTGCTCGAAATCCAGTGCTGGGCCGCCGACATGATCGATCAGGACGATCCGATGCTGGTCGAGCAGATCCAGGCTCGGGTGCTGAACAAGCGCGGCGTTTTCGCCAGCCCCAACGAGATCATCGTCACGCTCGGCGCGCAGCACGCGCTCTACATGGTCGCAGCGCTTCTGATCCGCCGCGGTGTCCGGGTTGCGATGGAAGAGCCCGGCTATCCCGAGGCGCGTTCGGTCTTCAAGCTGTTTGGCGCCGAGTTGATCACCATCGGCGTCGACGATCGGGGGATGCGTGTCGAGGCGATACCGGACGACGTGCACTTCGTCTTCACGACGCCGGGACATCATTGCCCCAGCATGGCGCCGTTGAGCCCGAACCGCCGCGCGCGTCTTCTGGCACGGGCCGCAAAGCACGATTGGATCGTCATCGAGGACGATTACAACAGCCAGATACCCGACATGGAGCCCCAGGAGGCGCTCAAGCGCATGGACGGCGCCGGCCGGGTCATCCACATCGGATCGATGTCCAAGACGCTGGCGCCGGGGCTTCGCTTGGGCTTTCTTGTCGCCGAACGCGAACTGATCTGCGAGCTGCGCGCGCTGCGGCAGTTGATGGTGCGCCATCCACCGGCCAACAATCAGCGCGCGGTGGCCCTCTTCATGGCCCTGGGTCATCATGACACGTTGGTCAAACGGCTTTCGGATGCGTTTGAAGCCAAACGCAGACGGTTGCTTGAAGCGGTGCGCGCGCATCTGCCGGAATGGCGCACCGATGATTTTCCCGGTGCAACGGCGCTGTGGCTTCGATTGCCGGACGGCATGCACGGCCCCGACATCGTGCGCCAGGCGGCAACCAGAGACATCTATGTCGAATCAGGGGCGCGCTTCTTCGACCGGTGCCCCGCCACGTGCACGTTCATTCGGCTTGGCCTGTCCGCGATCTCTCTGGATGCAATCGATCCAGGCGTCGAACTGCTCGGCCGGGTCTATCGGGACACGAAGCGAAAGCAGTTCGCCTAGGTGTTTGATCCCGTCATTTGATGGTGCAGTCTTTTCGGCGGCATGGATGGCAAGGCCTATGGGGCAGGTTTTACACGGGAGCGCCGGCACGACAGA
>NZ_CFIFWG010000104.1:0-11138 GCF_984466335.1 Roseitalea sp.
TAAGGGCCGCCCCCGCTCCCGAGCGGGATGGACCACATGGCGATGTCGGCGCCCAGTTCGGCGCAGATCGCTTCGCGCGCGTGGGGCGTCAGCGCGTCGGGCGCTGCCCAAAGCCGCGTCAAGAGCCTGAGGGTGGCGCCCGCGTCCGCCGATCCGCCACCGATCCCCGAAGCGACCGGAAGGCGTTTTTCAAGCCTTATGGCGACCGGAGAGGCCGATTGAAGCCGCGATTGCAGCCAGTCGCGCGCCCGCAGGACGAGGTTGTCGTCGGCATCGTCGAGTTCGTCCGCCCATGGTCCTTCGAGCGTGAAACGATTGCGGCCGGCATGTTCTGCGCTCACGCGGTCGGAGGCGGCCTCGTCGGCGAAGACCACGAGCGTTTCGAGAAGATGGTAGCCGTCGGGGCGGCGCCCGGTGACGTGCAGGCACAGATTGACCTTGGCCGGCGCCAGCGCGCCGATCGGCCCGGTCGGCGCGCTTATCGCCCGGGGAGCCTGCATCCCTCAGCCGCCGCTGTCGTTTGTCGCATCGCGCGCCTGTTCCGTCGTGCCATTATCGACCCGGCTGGTCGCGATTTGCGGCTCGCGGCCGGCATTGGCGTTGTCGAGCTTCCGGCGGATCTTGGCAAGCGCCTCGTCCTCGCCTTCCATCGAAAGCGCGCGCGACCACTGATAGGTCGCTTCCAGCTTGCGGCCGACGCGCCAGTAAGCGTCGCCCAGATGGTCGTTGATGATCGAATCGCGCGGACGGAGTTCGGTCGCCTTTTCCAGATGCATAACCGCGTTCTCGAAATCGCCCAGCCGGTAGTAGGCCCAGCCGAGCGAGTCGACGATGTAGCCGTCCTGGGGCCGTTGCGCGACCGCCGTGCGGATCATCTCGATCCCCTCGTCGAGGTTCATGTTCATGTCGATCCACGAATAGCCCAGATAGTTGAGCACGTCGGGCTGGTCGGGCACCAGTTCGAGCGTGTACCGGAACAGCCGCTCCGCCTCCGGCCAACGACCGGCGCGCTCATAGGCGATCCCGAGCCGGTAGTGCAACTGCCAGAAGCGCGGCGCGTCCAGCGTCAGCCGCGCTATGGCCCGCTCGTAGATCTCGGCGGCCTCGGCGAACTCGCGCAGCGAGGAATGCACGCCCCCCAGCGCCAGATAGCCGCGGAAATCGTCTGGGTTCTGCTCGATCAGCGCCCGCAACTGCGCCTTGGCCTGCTCGTTGCGGCCGATGTCGGACAGCGCAAGGCCGCGCTGCAGTGCGGCGATGTGGGCGAGCGGTGCGTCCGAGGGAATGCCGGCATAGTAGCGGATCGCCTTTTCTGTCTGCCCGAGCGCCTCGGCGATGCCGCCAAGCTCGAACAGGATGTGCGCATTGTCGGGCCAGAGCGCCCGGCCCATTTCGATATAGAGCGCGGCGAAATCCTCGGCGCCGTCGCGATTGATGGCCGAGCCCAGATTGAGCAGGATCTCGGCCGCGCCCTTGTGCACGGCGTTGGTCGTATGGCGCGATCCGGCCGGTGTGTCGATCATCGCTGCGGTCGCCAGCATGTCCGGATTGTTGGGGGCGATTTCAAGCCCGCGCGCGATCACCGCCCGCGCTTCGGCCAGATCGCCGTTGCGCGCCAGAAAGCGCGCATACGCATCGGCCAGGCGCAGATAGGTCAGCGGCGAGGCGCTTGCGCCGGCGGCATCCTCGATGCCGGCGCGATAGCGGGCTTCGGCCTGGTCGATCCGGCCGGCCGCATCGGCGATCTGGCCGCCGTGATGGTTTGCAAAGAGCGCGTACCAGTCCGGGCCGCGCAGACCGTCGATCAGGGCGAGCGCGCGGTCCGTCTCGCCGGCGCCGTGCAGCGCCCAGGCGCGCAGGATTGCCGACATCAACCGTTCCAGATCGTTTTCCGCGCCCGCCGCCAGCATCAGGGCGGCGTCCAGATAGCGCCTGTCGCCGATCGCCTCGACGCCGAGCAGCAGGCGCGCGATCCGTTCCGAACCGGCATCGTCCTTGAGTGCCTTGGCATGGGGGATGGCCGCCTCGACCTGCCCGTCCGTGACGAGCGAGACCATCAGGTCGCGGCGCAGGCCGTCATTGCCCGGATCGAAGCGCAGCGCCTGGTCATAGAAGCGGGCCGCCGCCTCGAAATCATAGTGTTCACGGGCCGCATTGCCCGCAAGGAAGGCGCCGGCGAAGGTTCGCGTGGGCGCATGGCCCGCATCGATCGACGCCGATGCCGACGCGATGGGCGTCATCAGCGCCGCGGCGCCGGCAAGAAGGCTCGCGGCGGCCAGTCGGGGAAGGCGGATCGGGCGTTTCAGGGAGCGCAATGTCAGGTCCATGGGCAGCGATTGTCCGGCCACAATGGCCCTTTTGCGGCCGCGCGGCAATCGTCGCGCCGGCAAAACCGAGCGGCGGTGCCTGCTCATCCTTGGCCTTGCAACTCAGTTCAGCCTTGAGATGCAGAAATCGACGACGTCCAGCAGCGCTTCCTTGTGGGGCGTGGCGGGCAGGGGGGCCAGCGCGTCGCGCGCGATCGCGCCGAAGTGGCGTGCCCGGCCGATCGTATCGCCGAGCGCGCCGTGCCGCGCCATCAGCGCGCGGGCATGCTGGAGCCGCTCTCCGCCATTGTCGCCCTTTTCGAGGCTTTCGCGCCAGAAGGTGCGCTCGGCGTCCGAGCCGCGCCGATAGGCGAGCAGCACGGGCAGGGTGATCTTGCCCTCGCGGAAATCGTCGCCGACATTCTTGCCAAGGTCGCTGGCGTCGCCGCCATAATCGAGCACGTCGTCGACGAGCTGGAAGGCGAGGCCGAGATTGAGACCGTAGGACCTGAGCGCGGCGCGCTGGTCGGCGCCGGCGTCCGCCACGATCGGCCCGACCTCGCAGGCCGCCAGAAAGAGCGCCGCCGTCTTGGCCTTGATCACGGCCAGATAGTCGTCCTCCGTGGTCGAGAGCTTCTTGGCGGCCGAGAGCTGCATGACCTCGCCCTCGGCGATGATCGCCGAGGCCGTCGACAGGACGTCGAGCGCGTCCATCGAGCCGACGTCGACCATCATGCGGAAGGCCTGGCCGAGCAGGAAATCGCCGACCAGGACGCTCGCCTGATTGCCCCAGATCATCCGCGCCGTGGGCTTGGAGCGGCGGCGGTCGCTCTCGTCCACCACATCGTCGTGCAGGAGCGTCGCCGTGTGCATGAACTCGACGCTGGCCGCCAGCATGACATGCCCTTCGCCCCGATAGCCGAACATTTCGGCGCTGGCGATCGTCAGCATCGGGCGAAGCCGCTTGCCGCCCGAACTGATCAGGTGGCTGGCGACCTCGGGGATCATCTGGACATCCGAGCCCGCCCTGTCGACGATGAGCCGGTTGACACGCGCCATGCCCGGCCTTGCGAGCGTGACCAGCCCGTCGATCCCACTTGTCCCGGCCGGTTCGTCGATGGAAACCACAACACCCATCTGACCCCTCCTTTTTGGCCGGCACACTATGGTTTCGTCCGCTCGCCAGCAAGCGGCGAATTGGCACGGCCCATCCCACGATGGTCGCACCCGGCGCTTGCCCGCACGGCGCCGTCGGCGTAACCAGATGCCATGCAAGAGCTGATGCGATCCAACGATGCGGTGACGCTGTCCTTCGTCGAGGCCCTGATGCGGGATGCGGGGATCGGCGTGATGATCGCCGACCAGTCCATGTCGATCCTGGAGGGCTCGATCGGGGCGATTCCGCGCCGCATCCTCGTCGAGAGCGACCGCATCGACCAGGCGCGCCGAATCATGCGCGATGCGGGCCTTGGCCATGAGCTGCGTGTCTGACACGGCGGACGCGGCGACGGTCGACGCCTTCCATCGCGGCCGTTTCGTTCTGGTCCAGCCAAGGTCCGGCCACCACCGGGCCGGCCTCGATGCGATGCTGCTCGCCGCCACGGTCCCGGACGGGTTCGCCGGCCATCTGGCCGATCTGGGCGCGGGCGCCGGCGCGGCGGGCCTTGCCGTTCTCGGCCGGTGCCCGCACGCCCGCGCCGTGCTGGCCGAGAACGATGCGACGATGCTCGCCTGCGCCCGCCGCACGCTCGACCATCCCCAGAACGACGCCCTTTCGGCGCGCGCCACCTTGCTCGACGCCGATGTCACGCTGGCGGGCACGGCGCGTGCGGCCGCCGGCTTGCCGCCGGACCGGTTCGACGCGGTCATCGCCAATCCGCCCTTCAACGATGCGCGCGACCGCAGGACGCCCGCGCCGGGCCGTGCGGCCGCCCATGTCATCGACGGGCAAGCCCTTGCGGCATGGATCAGGACCGCCGCCTCGATCGCAAGACCGGGCGGCCGCCTGAGCCTGATCGCCCGGCCGTCCATGCTCGCGGCGATCCTTGCCGCGATGGAGGGCCGGTTCGGCGGCATCGCGATACGGCCGGTCCACGCCCGTCCCGATGCGCCGGCGATCCGAATGCTGGTCGCGGGCAGCAAGGGCAGCCGGGCGCGCCTGGCCCTGCTGCCGCAGCTTGTCCTGCATCCGGCCGGAACGGGCACCGCTTTCACCGGCGAGGCCGATGCGCTGATCAACGGCCGTGCGCATCTGGCGATGACGGTCTGATCACCCCTGCCTTTCGATCGCCCGCCAGCCAATGTCGGACCGGCAGAAGCCGTCCGGCCAATCGATCGCCCGCACCGCCCGATAGGCGCGCGCCTGCGCGTCCCCGACCGTCGCGCCCAGCGCCGTCACGTTCAGCACCCGGCCGCCATCGGCGACCAGATCGCCGCCCCGCCGCCCGGTTCCGGCATGGAAGACCACGACGCCGTCCATCGCCTCGGCCTGGTCGAGGCCGCCGATGACCGATCCCTTTTGCGGCGCTGCGGGGTAGCCCGGCGCGCACATGACCACGGTCAGCGCGGCCCTGTCGCTCCATCGCGCGCGCATGGAACCCAGTGCGCCGTCCGCGGCCGCCTTCAGCAGCGGCAGCAGGTCGTCTTGCAGGCGCGGCATCAGCACCTGGCATTCCGGATCGCCGAACCGGACATTGTATTCGATCAGCCTGGGCCCGTCGGCGGTGACCATCAGCCCGGCATAAAGAAGGCCCGTGAACGGACAGCCCATATCGGCCATCCCCTTCAGGGTCGGCTCGACGATCTCGGCCATCACGCGCGTCCGCATCGCCTCATCGAAGATCGGCGCGGGCGAAAAGGCGCCCATGCCGCCGGTGTTGGGGCCCGTATCGCCGTCGCCGACGCGCTTGTGGTCCTGGGCGGAGGTCAGGGGCAGGGCGGTCGCGCCGTCGCACAGGCAAAAGAAGCTCACCTCCTCGCCCCTGAGAAACTCTTCGATCACCACTTCGGCGCCGGCCTCGCCGAACGCGCCCTCGAAGCAATCGTCGATCGCCGCCATCGCCTCGTCGAGGCTCGTTGCCACCGTGACGCCCTTGCCGGCGGCGAGCCCGTCGGCCTTGACGACGAGCGGCGCGCCCATGCGGCGCGCATGCATCTTCGCCTTCGGGGCGTTGTTGAAGCGCCGATAGGCGGCCGTGGGAATGGCGTGGCGCGCGCACAGATCCTTGGTGAAGCCCTTCGAGCCCTCAAGCCGCGCCGCCGCCGCCGACGGCCCGAACACGGCGATGCCCGCTGTGCGCAGGTCGTCCGCCAGGCCGGCCACAAGTGGCGCCTCCGGGCCCACCACGACAAGGTCGATGCTCTGGACACGGCACAAATCGACGACCGCGCCAT
Organism: Roseitalea sp.; assembly: GCF_984466335.1. Lineage (NCBI taxonomy): Bacteria > Pseudomonadati > Pseudomonadota > Alphaproteobacteria > Hyphomicrobiales > Ahrensiaceae > Roseitalea > Roseitalea sp. Next base: position 5,700 of record NZ_CFIFWG010000104.1, read on the forward strand.
GGTCTGCGAGGTCGATCCTGGCATTGATTGCGACCGTCTCGGTGCCCGGATTGCCCGGCGCGCAGATCAGCGCTGTCAGAACGGGCGAGGCCGCCAGCTTGAAGGCCAGCGCGTGTTCCCGGCCGCCGCCGCCGATCAGGAGCACCCGCATGGCCGTCCGCCTCCGCTCAAGGACCCTCCGCTCGGCGCTACGCGGCGCCGTGGCGCGGGTCAAGGGGTCGGCAAGGCGCTTGATTTTTGCCCACAGGGTTGCCACGAGGCTGCCATGGATGAGGTCCAGTCCAAAGCCCGCCAGGGGCGCGTCGCCGATGCGCCGTCCGGCCACTGGGTCTACGGGGCGCTGCCGCGGGCCGCCTGGCCCTATGCCCAGCTTGCCCGCTGGGACCGCCCGATCGGCTGGTGGCTGCTGCTGTGGCCGTGCTGGTGGGCCGCCGCGCTCGCCCCGTTCGGCCACGCCGCCCGGAGCCTGCCGGTCACCGCGCACCTGCCCGACCCCTGGCATATGCTCCTGTTCCTGGTCGGCGCGATCGCCATGCGCGGCGCCGGCTGCACCTACAACGACCTTGTCGACCAAAGGATCGACGACCGGGTCGCGCGCACCCGGTCGCGCCCGCTGCCGTCCGGGCAGGTCACGCGCACCCAGGCCAAAACGTTCCTGGTGGCGCAGGCGCTTGTCGGCTTCGCGGTGCTGATCCAGTTCAACTGGACGGCGATCTGGATCGGGCTCGGCTCGCTGGCGGTCGTTGCGATCTATCCGTTCGCCAAGCGCTTCACCGATTGGCCGCAGCTCTTCCTGGGTCTGGCATTTTCGTGGGGCGCCTTGATGGGCTGGGTCGCCGTGCACGGCGCGCTCGGTTTGACGCCTCTTCTGCTCTATGCGGGATGCGTGCTGTGGACGATCGGCTACGACACCATCTATGCCCATCAGGACAAGGAGGATGACGCGCTTGTCGGTGTGCGCTCGACCGCCCGCCTGTTCGGTGAAAGGACCAGGCCGGCACTTCTTTTTCTTTATGGCGGCATGCTGCTGCTGCTCGCCGCGAGCTTTGCGGGCACGCAGGCACCGATGATCGCCTATGCGGGCCTGATCGCCGCCGGCGTCCATATGGCCAACCAGATCCGCGTGCTCGACATCGACGACGCGGACCAGTGCCTTGCGCTGTTCAAGTCGAACTCCGTCGTCGGATGGCTGATCCTGGGCGGCCTCGTGGCCGGTTCGGTCTGGACGATCCTGTCGTGAGGCGTCTCACAGGCGCGGATCGCGGGCGATGATCTCCTCGCCATGCACCATAAGCCGGACGCCGAGATGACCGAGCCTGCGACGGGCAAGAAAGCGCGGCCGCCGCTCTGCGAGCATGGCGTGCGGGCGGCGCGCCCGGGCCTTGCCTGTGGCAAGCGCGGGCGCGCTTTCCTCAAGCGTCCGGACGACGCCCTCCGCGTCGATCATCATCATCGGCAGATCGAGCAGTTCGGACCAGCTCTGCCAGTCCCTGGCGATGGCCGGCAGATCGTGGCCGACGCTCAGCGGCACGCACAGCTGTTCGTCCTCGTGCAGAAGCTCAAGCGTGACGAGCGCATGTTCGGGACCGGTTTCGGTCGCCCGCACGGCGACGCCGCGAAAGGCCCGCGCGGGCAGGGCGATGTGCAGCGGCAGTCCCGACCGCTTCAGCGTCCGCTTGAGCGTCGCGCCGCGCCGGTTGACGGTGATTTCGGTTTCGCCCACGTCATCGCGCGCCGCATAGGACAGCGCCTGCGGAAGCCGGCTCGGGTCGAGCCGGAACTCGTGCCCCGCCCATGCCGGTTGTGCACCCGTGCTCATGGTTGACGCCTCGCCTGCCTATCCCGAGAGCCACGGGGCCTTCCGGCCGCCTGCGATCCCTCTTTCCCTGTTTGCCGGACGGCTTGTCTCGCCCTCTCGACATCGCCCACACTAGCCTATTGCGACCAAGCAAGCGCTAAGGAACGCGGTTAAGAAAGACTGATGCGCGCAATGGTTAGCGAAATCGGACGGGACTGCCGCGATCTGGCCCGAACCGGCACAGCTTGACCGCTCCACGCGTGCATGCAAGGGCATCGTCGGACCGCAAACAGCCCGGACGGACCATGACCGCCCACGCCACGCTCGACGCGCAACACCCGGCCCGCTCTTTCCAGGGGCTGATCCTGACCCTGCATGACTATTGGGCACGTCGGGGCTGCGCGATCCTTCAGCCCTATGACATGGAGGTCGGCGCCGGCACCTTCCATCCGGCGACGACCCTGCGCTCGCTCGGCCCACGCCCCTGGAAGGCGGCCTATGTGCAGCCCTCGCGCCGGCCGACCGACGGCCGCTATGGCGAGAACCCCAACCGGCTTCAGCACTACTACCAGTATCAGGTGATCATCAAACCCTCGCCGCCGGACCTTCAGGACCTTTATCTGGGGTCCTTGCGGGCGATCGGCATCGACCCGCTCCTGCACGACCTGCGCTTCGTCGAGGACGATTGGGAAAGCCCGACGCTGGGCGCCTGGGGGCTGGGCTGGGAGTGCTGGTGCGACGGGATGGAGGTCTCCCAGTTCACCTATTTCCAACAGGTCTGCGGCATCGAATGCGCGCCCGTCTCGGGCGAACTCACCTATGGGCTCGAACGGCTCGCCATGTATGTGCAGAACGTCGACAGCGTCTACGATCTGAACTTCAACGGCGGCGAGGGCGACGACAGGATCAGCTATGGCGAGGTGTTCATGCAGGCCGAGCAGGAATATTCGCGGCACAATTTCGAATATGCCGACACCGCCATGCTGATGCGCCATTTCGAGGATGCCGAAAGGGAGTGCGGAGCGCTCTTGGAGGCGGGCGATCCGGGCGGCGGGGCGGGCGCGCACGAATGCGTCCTGCCCGCCTACGACCAGTGCATCAAGGCGAGCCACGCCTTCAACCTTCTGGACGCGCGCGGCGTGATCTCGGTCACAGAGCGCCAGAGCTACATCTTGCGCGTGCGCGATCTTGCCAAAGCCTGCGGCGAGGCGTTCCTGCGGACCGAGGCCGGCGGTGCTCGGGCCGGTTAGGCGCCGATCGCCCTGTTCGTCGCGCTGTCCTGTCCTATCTCCGGTAATCGGCGCGATCTGCGCCCAAGACAAACCGGAGGACGATTCATGACCAAAGGCGCCATTGCCGCGACCGCCCCGATCCGCATCGAGGTTCAGGGAGGCAAAGCCTATTTCTGGTGCACGTGCGGCCAGTCGGCCAAGCAGCCCTTCTGCGATGGAAGTCATCGGGGCTCGGATTTCGCGCCGGTGCGATGGGTGGCGGACGAGGACGGCGCCAGGTTCTTCTGCGCCTGCAAGCAGACCGAAGGCCGACCGTTCTGCGACGGCAGTCACGCCGCCCTTTAGGCGGCATCCCACGCAAGCCGGACGGCCATGACATTGCGTTCGGTCGGGACCTTGACTAACACCGCCGGCGACACCTTTCGCCGAAAGCGGTTTCCCGATGCCCGACCTGCTCCTTGAACTCTTCTGCGAGGAAATCCCCGCGTGCATGCAGCGCCGCGCCGCCGCCCATCTTCGCGAGGCGGTGACCGGCGCGCTGGTCGATGCGGGCCTGACCTATGAGGGCGCGCGCGCATATTTCACGCCGCGCCGGCTGACGCTCGACGTGCGCGGGCTGACCGCGCGCTCGGCCGACACTGTCGAGGAGCGCAAGGGTCCGCGCGTCGACGCGCCCGAAAAGGCGATCGCCGGCTTCCTGCGCGGCGCCGGGCTTGCCTCGGTCGCCGAAGCCCAGGTGCGGTCCGACCCCAGAAAGGGCGATTTTCTCGTCGCCTTCATCAAGCGCCAGGGCCGAATCGCAGAAGACATCGTCGCCGAGGCGATGCCGCCGATCATCCGCGATTTTCCCTGGCCGAAATCGATGCGCTGGGGCGCTGCGTCCGCCGAACCGGGCAGTCTGCGCTGGGTGCGGCCGCTGCAATCGATCCTGTGCACCTTCGGCCCCGAGACCGAGGAGCCGGTCATCGTCGATTTCGAGGTCGACGGCATCCGGTCCGGCAACCTCGCGCGCGGCCACCGGTTCCACGCGGGCGAACCGTTCGCCGTGCGCCGGTTCGACGACTATGCCGCCGAACTCGAAAAGCGCTTCGTCATCCTCGACGCAGAACGGCGCAAGCAGATGATCGCCGCCGACGCGCGCAATCTCGCTTTCGCCAACGGCATCGAACTGGTCGAGGACGAGGCGCTGCTCGACGAGGTGGCCGGACTGGTCGAATGGCCGGTGGTCCTGATGGGCGAATTCGACGCCGAGTTCCTCGACATCCCCGACGAGGTGGTCCGGCTGACGATCAAGGCGAACCAGAAATGCTTCGTCTGCCGCGCCTTGGAGAGCGAGGCGGGCCTGACCAACCGTTTCATCCTCGTCGCCAACATCGCCGCCGGCGATGGCGGGGCCGAGATCGCGCGCGGCAACGCCAAGGTCGTGCGCGCGCGCCTTGCCGATGCGCTGCACTTCTGGCGCACCGATCATGCGGACCTTCCGGACCTCGACACATACCGGCCCTCGGCCGAAAGGTTCGATCTCGACCTTGCAAAGCCGCTCGACCAGCGCATGGCCAAGCTCGACCATCTGGGCGTGACGTTCCATGCAAGGCTCGGCACGCAGGGTGAGCGCGTGGCGCGCATCGCCGCGCTGGCCGAAGAGTTGGCGGATGTGGTTGCCGGCAGCGCCATGCGCCATCTCGCCCGCCGCGCCGCCCATCTGGCCAAGGCCGACCTGACGACCCAGATCGTCGGCGAGTTCCCCGAAGTGCAGGGCGCGATGGGCGCGATCTACGCCGAACGCCAGGGCGAGCACCATTCGGTCCGCCTTGCCATTGAGGACCATTACAAGCCCCTCGGGCCGACCGACACCGTGCCGGCCGATCCGATTGCCATTTCAGTTGCGCTCGCCGACAAGCTCGACATGCTGACCGGTTTCTGGGCGATCGACGAAAAGCCGACCGGCTCCAAGGACCCTTACGCGCTCAGAAGGGCCGCGCTCGGCGTGATCCGTATCCTCCTGGAGAATGGGATCAGGTTACGGCTCGGCGCGCATGGCGTTTCGGCGGATCTGCTCGCCTTCTTCCACGACCGGCTGAAAGTCTATCTGCGCGACAGGGGCGCGCGGCACGATCTGATCGACGCCGTGCGCGGCGAGGGCGACGACGATCTCCTCCTCATCGTGCGCAGGGTCGAGGCGTTGCAGAAGCTGATCGAAAGCGATGTCGGCGCCAACCTGCTCACCGGCACAAAGCGCGCGCTCAACATCCTCGCCGCCGAGGAAAGGAAGGACGGGGGGGAAACCTTCGACGGGCCGGTCGACCGCGCGCACCTGGCCGAGCCGGCCGAAAAGGGGCTGGCCGGCGTGATCGAAGCGGTTTCCGGCCATGTCGACGCGCATATGGCGCGCGAGGACTATGAGGGCGC
>NZ_CFIFWG010000105.1:0-11126 GCF_984466335.1 Roseitalea sp.
GGTGCTGTGCGAGCTGGTCGGCGCCGCGGCCGGGCCCTGCGCCCTGTTCGCCATGGGCGTCACGCTGGCGCTGCGCCCGCTCCGGCGCGTGCCGGCGGAAATGGCCCTCATCGTTCCGATCAAGCTGATCGTCCACCCGCTGCTGGCCTATGTGATCGTCTCGTATATCGGCGATTTTCCGCCCGTCTGGGTCTATTCGGCGATGCTGCTCGCCGCGCTGCCAAGCGCCACCAACGTCTATGTCATCGCCCAGCAATACGGCGTCTGGGTGGAGCGCGCCTCGGCCATGGTGCTGCTGACGACGGTCGGGTCCGTCGCCACGGTCACCTTCCTGCTCTATCTGACGACCAACTCCATCCTGCCGCCCGATCTTTTCTGACCGTTCCGGGCCTGCGGCCGAACGTTTCGGCGATCGCTCCGAGCCCGCCGCCCGGCTCGATCCCCTCGCGCATCACCAGCCCGCGCAGCGGCGCGATGTGCCTCAGCACCGAAAGGAAAGCGGCCCGGCCCATCTGCACGGGCAGGACATCGGTCAGGAGCGACCGGTTCAGCAGGTCGACGCCGCCCGTGCGGGTGTAGACGTCGGCGCGCCGGCGCAGATCGTAGCGCCGCGCGACCGCGGCCGCGCCGGGGTCCCCGCCCGCCTTGGCGAGCACGGCGGCAAGATCGGCGACATCGCGAAACCCCAGATTGAGACCCTGCGCGCCGATCGGCGGGAAGGCGTGCGCCGCCTGGCCGACCAGCATCACCCGCGCCTTGCCGAACGCATGCGCCACAAGGCTCGAAAGCGGCCAGCTCTGCGGCGCGGTGACGTTGGTGACCTTGCCCAGCGTCGCGTGCAGATTGTCCTCGATGGCGCGCGCCAGGGCGTCCGGCGTCATCGCCATGACCGCCTCCACCCGCTCGGGACGCATGACCCAGACGAGGCTCGACCGGTTGCCGGGCAGCGGGACCTGCGTGAACGGCCCTTCCTGCGTGTGGAACTCGGTCGAGGTGAATTCGTGGTGGCGGTCGTGATCGAAGGCGAGCACGAGGGCCGTCTGCGGATAGGCCCATCTCCGCTCGCTTATATCGGCCGCCCGGCGCACGAGCGAGTTGACGCCGTCGGCGCCGACCGCGAGCCTGACCTCGAACGCATCGCCATTGGACAGGGTGGCGAAGGCCGCATCCTCGTTGAAGGCGATGGCCGAGACCATCGCATCGACCACCGTGATCAGGCCGTTCGCCCGGACCGCCCCGTCGAGCGCGGCGTTGAGCGCGCGGTTGGGAATGTTGAAGCCGAACTGCTCGAAGCCGGCCTCCGCCGCCCGGAAGCTGACGGTCGGGGCGCGGAACAGCCGGTCTGTCGCATCGACGATGCGCAGGACCTTGAGCGGGGCGGCCGCACCGGCGCAAGCCTCGAACGCGCCATAGTCGCGCAGCATGGCGATGGCCGGCCGCATCAGCGCCGTTGTGCGCGCGTCATCGTCCAGATGGGTTCCCCCGGGCGCGGCGAGCACGGTCCGGTAGCCGCACGCGGCCGCTTCAAGCGCGGCGGCCATGCCGGTCGATCCGGCGCCGGAGACCAGGATATCGGCGGGCGTGGTCATGAGGGCAGGCTCCCGTGATCGCGTTGCGGGACAGTTGGCGCGGCGGACAGCCCCTGTCCAGTCGCCTTTTGCCGCAGGTCGACGCACGGTGGCCGGCGCGACGATGGGGAGATCTCGCGCGCGGCGATTTTTGGCGTTGCGCTGTCCGGCCAAGCGCGCCTACGCTTTGCCGGACAGCGCAACCAACGGGCCCCCATGGACGAGACCGCATCCGCAACGCCGGCGCCACCGCTCCTGGCGGTGGACGGCATCACCAAGCGCTTCGGCGCGCTGACGGCCAACGATGCGGTCGATCTCGACATCGTCGGCGGCGAGATCCATGCCCTTCTTGGCGAGAACGGCGCCGGCAAGTCGACGCTGGTCAAGATGCTGTTCGGTTCGCTCAAGCCCGATGGCGGCCGCATATTGTGGAAGGGCGAGCCGGTCGAGATCCCCAATCCGTCCGCCGCAAGAAGGCTCGGCATCGGCATGGTCTTCCAGCACTTTTCGCTGTTCGATTCGCTCACGGTGGCCGAGAACGTCGCCCTGTCGCTCGAAGGGGGCGCGCCGCTGCCAGCGGTGGCCGACCAGGCGCGCCGGCTGGGCGGCGTCTATGGCCTGGCCCTCAATCCCGAGGCGCTGGCCGGCGACCTGTCGGTCGGCGAGCGCCAGCGGGTCGAGATCGTCCGCTGCCTGTTGCAGAAGCCCGATCTGATCATCCTCGACGAACCGACCTCGGTCCTGACGCCGCAGGAGGCCGAGCGCCTGTTCGCAACGCTCCAAACCCTCAGGAGCGAGGGCAAGGCGATCCTCTATATCTCGCACAAGCTGGAGGAGGTGAAGCGCCTTTGCGACCGCGCCACCGTGCTGCGCCACGGCAAGGTGGTCGCCCGTTGCGATCCGCGCCGGCAGACCGCCGGGCGCCTTGCGGCGATGATGGTCGGCGCCGAGGTCGAGGCGGTGCGCCGCAGCGCCTCCGACCATGACGCGGCGATGGCCGGCGGAACGGCCGTCCTGCGCGTGCGCGCGCTCGACCAGCCCCCGCTGGGGCCGTTCTCGACGCCGCTGCGCGGCATCCGACTTGAGGTTCGCGCGGGCGAGGTGTTCGGCATCGCCGGCGTCGCCGGCAACGGCCAGTCGGAACTGTTCGAGGCGCTTTCGGGCGAGCGGCTCCAGGACGATCCCGATGCGGTGTCCATCGCCGGCACGCCGGCGGGCCGGCTCGGGCCGAATGCGCGCCGGCGCCTTGGCGCGGCGTTCGCGCCCGAGGAGCGCTTCGGCCACGCCGCCGTCGCGACGATGCCGCTCACCGAGAACATCCTTTTGAGCCGCCATGCGTCCGATGCCAGCGCCTACCAGTCGGGCGGCCGGGTCGGCATGTTGCGCCGTTCCGCGCTCGGCCGGACCCTGGCGCGCGTGGTCGAAGCCATGGACGTGCGCAAATCGGGCGACAATCCCGACGCCGGCACGCTGTCGGGCGGCAATCTGCAAAAGCTCATCCTGGGCCGGGAATTCGACCGCCGGCCGCAGCTCTTCATCGTAAGCCAGCCCACATGGGGCGTCGATGCGGGAGCGGCAGCGCGCATCCGCCAGGCCTTGATGGACGCTGCGAGCGCCGGCGCGGGCGCGCTGGTCATCAGCCAGGATCTGGACGAACTGCTCGAAATCTGCGATCGCATCGCCGTCATCCACGACGGCGAGATCTCCGCCCCGCTCGACGCGCGCACCGTCACGCGCGAGCGGCTCGGCCTTCTGATGGGCGGCGCCGCGCCCGAAAAGCACCACGGGGTCGCCGCATGACGCGCATCGAGCTTGAGCGGCGGCGGCAGCACTCTGCGTTCTTCTCCATCGTCTCGCCCTTCATCGCCGTCGCGGTCACCGCCGCGATCGGCGCGGCCATGTTCGCCATGATGGGCAAGCCGCCGGTCGAGGGGCTTTATGCCTATTTCGTCGAGCCGCTGACCGAGGTCTGGTCGCTGCACGAACTGATCATCAAGGCGACGCCCCTGATCCTGATCGCGGTCGGCCTGTCGGTCTGCTTTGTGTCCAACAACTGGAACATCGGCGCCGAGGGCCAGTTCGTCATGGGCGCGATCGCCGGCTCGATGCTGCCGGTGCTCTATCCCGACATCAAGGGGCCGCTCGTGCTGCCGCTCATGCTGGCGATGGGCGTGGCCGGCGGGGCGGCCTGGGCGACGATCCCCGCCTTTCTCAAGGCGCGCTTCGGCACCAACGAGATCCTGTCCTCGCTGATGCTCGTCTATGTCGCCCAGCTCTTTCTCGACTGGATCGTGCGCGGCCCCTGGCGCAATCCCGAGGGCTTCAACTTTCCCGAGACGCGCTCCTTTCACGCCGATGCGGTCCTGCCGGAGATCATGGCCGCCTCGGGGCGGGCGCATTACGGGTTCGCCCTGGCGCTGCTGGCCGCGCTGGTCGTCTGGTTCATGCTGGCGCACACGCTCAAGGGCTATGAGGTGCGCGTTCTGGGCGCCAGCGCGCGCGCGGGACGCTTTGCCGGCTTTTCGGCCGGGCGCATGGTTTTCTTCGCCTTCATCGTGTCGGGCGCGCTGGCCGGGCTCGCCGGCATCGTCGAGGTGTCGGGCGCGATCGGCGAGCTCCGGCCGACGATCTCGCCGGGATACGGCTTCACCGCGATCATCGTCGCCTTTCTGGGGCGCCTGAACCCGCTGGGCATCGTCGCGGCCGGCCTGATCGTGGCGTTGTCCTATCTGGGCGGAGAGGCGGCGCAGATATCGCTCGGCATTTCCGACAAGGTCGCCAGCGTGTTCCAGGGCGTGCTGCTGTTCTGCGTGCTCGCCTGCGACACGCTGGTTCGCTACCATGTCCGCATCGTCCGTCCGCGACCGGCCGGCGCGCGCGGACCCGGAACCGCCGGGAGCGGGCTGGAGGCCATCCGATGAGCCCCGACGTGATCCAGGCCATCCTTGTGACGGTCGCGACCGCGGCGACGCCGCTTCTGATCGCGGCCATGGGCGAACTGGTGGTCGAGCGCTCGGGCGTGCTCAATCTGGGCGTCGAGGGGATGATGATCATCGGCGCGGTGACCGGCTTCGGCGCCGCGCAGGTCACCGGCTCGCCCTGGGCCGGGGTGCTGGCGGGCATCGTCTGCGGCGCCTTGTTCTCCTTGCCCTTCGCCGTCCTGACGCTGACGCTCGCCACCAACCAGGTGGCCACCGGCCTGTCATTGACGCTTTTGGGGCTGGGGATCGCCGGCATGGTCGGCGAGCGGTTCGTCGGCCTGCCCGGCGTGCGGCTCGAAGCGGTCCAGGTGCCGGTCCTGGGCGACCTGCCGCTGGTCGGCCGATTGCTGTTCGGCCAGGACCCCATCTTCTACATGTCGGTCGCCCTTGCGGTCGGCGTGTGGTGGTTCATCTTCCGCACCCGCGCCGGGCTGACCCTGCGCGCGGTCGGCGACAGCCATGCCTCGGCCCATGCGCAGGGCATCGACGTGATCGGCGTGCGCTATCTGGCGGTGATGTTCGGCGGCGCCTGCGCGGGTCTGGCGGGCGCGCACCTGTCGCTCGTCTACATCCCGCAATGGGTCGAGGGCATGACCGCCGGTCGCGGCTGGATCGCGCTGGCGCTGGTCGTGTTCGCCTCCTGGCTGCCCTGGCGCGTGGTGATCGGCGCCTATCTGTTCGGCGCGGTGACCATCGCCCAGTTCCACGTGCAGGCCCAGGGCGTCGCCATCCCCTCGCAGCTTCTGTCGGCCTTGCCCTATCTGGCGACGATCATCGTTCTTGTCTTGATTTCATCGAACAGACGGATGACGATGCGCAACACGCCGGCATCGCTGGGCCAGCCATTTGTCCCCGATCGCTAGCGCGACAAGGAACCATCACGACGGGCAGGGTGCAGGGGCGCCCTTGTCTTCGGTCACGCGTTTCGGGGAAAGGCGACAATGAACAAATATGCGACTTCACTGCTGGCGGCGGCGGCCGTCCTTGCCGCAACGGGCGCCGCGCAGGCGGCCGACGCAAAGGCTTGCTGGGTCTATGTCGGGCCGATCGGCGACTATGGCTGGTCCTATCAGCACCATCAGGGCCTTTTGGCCGTCGAGGAGGCTTTCGCGGGCCGCGTCGAGACGGCCTATCTGGAGAGCGTTTCGGAAGGCGCGGACGCCGAGCGCGCCATCGAGCGCTTCGCGCGCTCGGGCTGCGACATCATCTTCACCACCTCGTTCGGCTTCATGGACGCGACCAACGAGATCGCCGCGCGGTTCCCGGACGTGAAGTTCGAGCACGCCACCGGCTACAAGCGCGATTCGCCGAACGTTTCGACCTACAACTCCAAATTCTACCAGGGCCGCTACGTGCTCGGACAGATCGCGGCCAGCGTGTCCGAGGCGGGTGTCGCCGGCTATATCGCCTCCTTCCCGATTCCCGAGGTGGTGCGCGGCATCAACGCGTTCATGCTCGGCGCGCAGTCCGTCGATCCCGACTTCGAGGTCAAGGTCGTCTGGGTGAACACCTGGTTCGATCCCGGCAGGGAATCGGACGCCGCCAAGGCGCTGGTCGACCAGGGCGTCGACATCATGGTGCAGCACACCGATTCGACGGCGCCCATGCAGGTGGCCGGGGAGCGCGGCATCAAGGCGTTCGGCCAGGCCTCGGACATGCACGCCTTCGGCGAGCGGACCCAGCTCACCTCGATCATCGACGACTGGGCCTCCTACTATATCGAGCGCGTCGGCGCGGTGCTCGACGGCACCTGGGAGCAAGTCGACGTCTGGGGCGGCATGCAGGAAGGCCACGTCATCATGGCGCCCTACTGGAACATGCCCTACGAGGTCGCCGCGATGGCCAACATGACCGAAACGCGGATCATGGTCGGCGATTTCGAACCCTTCACGGGACCGATCAGCAAGCAGGACGGCACGCCCTGGCTGGCCGAGGGCGAGCGTGCCACCGAAGAGGCCCTGCTCGGCATGAATTTCTACATCGAGGGGGTGGACGACCAGCTTCCCCAGTAACCGGTTTCACCGGTCATTGGAGTGGCAAGTCATTGGAGGGGCAAGTCATGGGACGGGCCCGGCCGTCGCCACGCGCGCAGCGCCGCGCTCGGCCCGTGCACGCCGGACGATCAGCGCAAACAGCGCAAGCGGGATCAGCGGCGCGAGCGGCACCTCGGACGCCATCATGGCGAGCAGCGCGCAGGGCGCCAGGAAGACCGCCGCCATCGCCGTCTTCTCCCAGGCCAGGAAACCGTCGTCGAGGCCGCGCCGGGCCATGAAGGCGAGGGCGGGCGCGAGGATGAACAGGTCGTAACTGAGCCCGAACGGCGTTGCGATCAGCGCCCCGGTCAAAACGAGCGCGCTGCGCGTGCCGTGCGCGAGGCGGCTTGCCGGCAACCAGGCACGGACGGTGATCACGGCCACCGCCAGCGCGACGGCCGCGTGCGCCGCCATCGCAGCGCCGTCACCGAGGCCCGCAAGGCGCAAGGCCGCGTAGATGGAGATCATCTTCTGCCAGCCGACCCAGCCGAGCGTCAGCGTTCGCATGGCGGCTTCGCCCTGCGCCAGGAACGCCTGCCAGGCCGCGATGCCGAACAGGCCCGCGGACGCCGCAACGAGCGCGGCCAGGGTCAGGCCGGCCGCGCCGATCGCGCGCCACTGGCCGGCGGCCAGCAGGGCCAGCGGCACCAGAAGGCCGAGTTGCGGCTTGAAGGTGAGCAGGCCGAAGGCGATGCCCGCCAGCACCGGCCGATGCGGCAGCAGCGCCAGCGCGGCGCCGAACAGGGCAGCGCTCAGGAACGCGTTCTGGCCGTGCGCGACGGTCAGAAACGCGGCCGGAAAGGCCAGTGCCAGAAGGGCGGTCCGCCAGCCGCCGCCGGCGATCCGCCAAAGCGCCCAGAGGGCGAAGATAAAGGTCGTGCCCGTCCAGGCGATCAGCGCCGCATGATAGGGCAGGAGGCCGAACGGCGCCATGTAGGCCAGATAGTGCGGCGGATAGTAGAAGGCGAAATAGCCCGACGAGGGGAAAAGCGCCGCCTGCGCCGGCTCGAACAGGGCCCGGTCGTAGGGCACGAGCGGATTGCCGGCGAGCGCTTCGCGCCCGGCCGTCCAGTAGGAGACGAAATCGCTGCCGAAGGGTGAGCCGTTCGGCAGAAGACCGTCATTGCTCCACAGAACGAAGCCGGTGGCGGCGACGGTCAGCGCGAGCATGATCGCGGGATAGGCGGCGATCCGGTCACCGGTGATCCAGGAGCCCCTGGAGAGGCCGGTCCATATGTCTGCCATGGTGCGGGCCCGCCCGATCGGCGCCGTCCGGCCGGACGGCGCGCAGATCCAGCTAAGGCCGCCGCGCTGAAGATTGGGTTAAGCGTACCGGTCGCGCCATACGCCGCTTGCCCGATCGCGCGCTGTTCGGCTATCGCTCCCAGCATGTGTTGAAGGAAAGGATCGAGCCCGATGAAACTGCTTCGCCACGGCGCGCCGAACGCCGAAAAGCCCGGACTTTTGGACAAACAGGGGCGCGCGCGCGATCTGTCGGCCCATGTTCCGGACATTGCCGGCGCGGCCCTGACGCCCGAGGGCCTGTCGGCGCTCGCCGCGATCGATCCGGCGGGCCTGCCCCTGGTCGATGAGGGCACGCGCATCGGCCCGTGTGTCGGCGCCGTCGGCAAGTTCATCTGCATCGGCCTGAACTATTCGGACCATGCGGCCGAAACGGGAATGCCGGTTCCCCAGGAGCCGATCGTCTTCTTCAAGGCGACGTCGGCCATCTGCGGGCCGAACGACGAGGTGCTGATCCCGCGCGGTTCGCAGAAGACCGACTGGGAGGTGGAGCTTGGCGTGGTGATCGGCGCAGAGGCGCGCTATGTCGACGAGGCCGACGCGCTCGACCACGTCGCCGGCTATTGCGTGATCAACGATATCTCCGAGCGCGACTTCCAGATCAATCGCGGCGGGCAATGGGTCAAGGGCAAGTCGGCCGACACGTTCGGTCCGATCGGCCCCTGGCTGGTCACGCGCGACGAGGTCGCCGACCCGCAGAGCCTGGCGATGTGGCTCGACGTCGACGGACATCGCTACCAGGACGGCTCCACCGCCACCATGGTGTTCGGCGTCGCCCATCTGGTCAGCTATGTCAGCCGGTTCATGAGCCTTCAGCCCGGCGACATCATTTCGACCGGCACGCCGCCCGGCGTCGGCATGGGGCAGAAGCCGGAAGTCTTCCTTGAAGCGGGCCAGACGATGCGCCTTGGCATTGAGGGGCTGGGCGAGCAGGCCCAGCGGGTCGGCCAGGCGTGAGGAGAGTTGCGGCCGGCGCCGCTTGACCGGTTCGGCAAGGCTGCCTACGATTCAAGACGTGACCCGCGCGAGTGCTGCCCCATGACCCACAAGGCGACCAAGATCGTCATCATCACCGAGAAGCTGATCTTCGACGGCGTCGCCGCGATCATCGACGAGGCCGGCGCCAGCGGCTACACGGCCGTGGCCGCCGGCGGCAAGGGCAGCCGGGGCATCCGCGCGTCCGGCCGGCCGGCCGTGGTGGACGCGTTCGCCAACGTCAAGATCGAGGTGATCACCGCCTCGCGCGAAATGGCCGAACAGATCGCCGACACGGTCGCCGAGCGCTATTTCGCGAACTATTCGGGCATCACCTATCTCGAAGAGGTCGAGATCCTGCGTCCGCACAAGTTCTGAACGGCGGCGCGGCTCCCGTCACATCCCGAAGACGGCCTGCGCCAGCGCGATATAGAGCGGGATCCCCACGGCGATCGCCACCGGCGTTCCGATCGAGGTGGACGAGCCGATATAGGCCGAGGGGTTGGCCGTCGGAATTGCGGCACGCAGCGTGGGCGGGCCGGAAATGTCCGAACTCGAACCCGCCATCACCGCCAGCAGGACCACGCCGCCGGGGCTGAAGCCCGTCAGCACATGCGCGACGTAGCCAAGGCCGAATGCGATCAGGCCGTGGGCGAGGGGGGCGACGACCGCATAGACCGCATACCAGTGGGCCACCTTGCGCAATTCGTTCAGCCGCGCATAGGCCTCCATGCCCATGATCAGCATGAGAACCGAAAGAAAGCCGCGGAACAGGGGATCGTAGAATCCCTCGAAGACGCGGCCCGGATTGGTGAACAGCCCCAGCGCCAGCCCGAGCAGAAGCGCCGACAGCGCCGAGCCCTGAAGGCTTTCCTTGACGATCGGCCAGATCGCCACCCTGGTGTCCGCGCCGCTCTTCCGCTTCTTGAGGTAAAGGTTGGCGAGCACGATCGCCAGCACGAGCGCGGGAATGTCCATGAAGGGATAAAGGGCCGGCACCCAGGCTTCGTAGACGACGCCGTCGGCCTCCAGCATCACCATGGCCGCCGCGAGCGTCGAGGCGCTGACGGCGCCGAACAGCCCGGCCGTCGCGATCCCGTCCTCGACACGCACGCCGGGAAGGCGGGCCAGCGTATATCGGCCGATCAGGACGACGCCGCAGCCGATCATGACCGCGATCAGCCCCGGCAGCAAGATGTCGGCCAGGTTGGCTTGCCTGATCTCCATGCCGCCGTCGATGCCGATGCGCATCAGCAGCATGAAGACGCAGAACTTGTAGATCGCATCGGGGATTTCCAGCTTGCTGCCGAACGCGGCGAGCAGGATGCCGCCGATCAGGAAAGCCAGGGACGGCGATTGGAACTGGGTCAGGAACCGCACCAGAAAATCCAACACCAGATCCATCGTCCCCTGTTCCTCTCGGCTTCGACTTTGGTTCAACCCCGCCGGCCCGTATCGGCCGCGTCGTCGGTGAGGTCAAGTTTTTCCGGGGATGGCCGGTGACGGCGGGCACCGGAAGCCGACGCGCATCGGGCGCGCGACGCTTCTGGGACGTGCGGTGGGGACGTTCGGCCAGGTTTGTCCTGCCTTGCACAGACAGGGCGCCCGTTCGGCCCGCTCTCAGTTTCGGCTGTAGCGGCGCAGGGCCGGACCCGACATGACCATCGCCGAGGGTGCGTCCACGGCCGGCGGCAAGGGTGAATCGGCGGTGCACCGCGCGCAGCCGCAGGCGGCATAGCCCGGCCAGGCCGGCGGTGCCTGGTTCGTCCAGGAGCCCAGCCAGCCGCCGCTGTTGGCGCACAGCGGCTCGCAGATCGCCGGCGCATCGGCGTTCGAGTTCGGCAATGTGGCGCTCTCCAGATCGCAATGGCCCGTGAATGCGCCGCGCACCGCCGCTTCCACCGTGCCGCCGAAATCGTGAAACCCATCGCGGTCCGTCGTCGGCATGGTGACGAGGATGGACTGCTTGCCCGTCAGGACGGCGTTCATCTGGGCGTAGAGCGGGTCCTGCGCGCTCAGCGCGTTAAGGACGCTCGTCCGCGCGGGGAAGAGATAGGACAGATCGCCGGACGGGGGCGCGATCGCGTTTTGCATGACGGTCTGTTGCGTCATCATGTCGGCCAGGGTGAAGGGCAGCGTGCCGCCGCCGTCAAGAAAGGCCGATTTGGCGTTCACGCCCACAACGTCGGCATAGAACATGTTGGGCGCATCGGCATTGTCGCTCCAGGGGAACGCCTTGAGCTTGAGCCGGCTCCGGGTGGCGTCGG
>NZ_CFIFWG010000106.1:0-783 GCF_984466335.1 Roseitalea sp.
GCCGGCCCTGACGGCGGGCACATGGTCGCCGTCTTCGATCGCCTCGCTCCGGGGCAGGCCCATCGGGCCGTCCCAGGTCTCGATTGCCGGATTGATCGTGCCGGTATCGCTCATCGGGGTCGCCCTTCATCGCAAACGTCGTCGCAAGGGGACGTAGGCGATGCCGGCATGTCCGCCAAGGGGCGGACGGTCGATTTGTCCGCAGGTTCGAGCCGGGGCCGCGACCGCTCGCGGTGGCGCATGCGATGACGGTAGGTCGACATCATTGCCGCTCCGTAAACGGACCGGCGGCGGCCGGCGTCAGCCCACAGACCGTTGCGCCTGGTTCGCGCCGTCGCAGATCGGGATGACGGTTGCCGTTTCGATGAAGTTGTGCAGCATCATCGTGGCGACCGCTTCATCGCGGACCGGCGGCGAGAAGTAGTAGCCCTGGAGCTGATCGCAGGCGATCTGCTGGAGGAATGCGAGCTGCTCGGCGGTCTCCACGCCCTCGGCGGTAATCTTCATGCCGAGATTTTCGGCCAGCGATGCGATCGCCATCAGGATCGCCTCGGCGCTCGGACCGTGGCCGATGTCCGACACGAAGGAGCGGTCGATCTTGAGCCGGTCGAACGGATATTTGAGCAGATAGGACAGGCTCGAATAGCCGGTGCCGAAATCGTCCATGACGACCGAGCAGCCCAGTTGCTTGAGTGCCGCCAGACGCGCGATGACATCCTCTGAATCCTCGATCAGAAGGCTTTCGGTGATTTCGATCTCAAGGCGGGTCCCGGCCAGCCCTGT
>NZ_CFIFWG010000106.1:793-11101 GCF_984466335.1 Roseitalea sp.
CCTGTCCTTTCGAGGGCCACCGCGACGTCCGTGACGATCTCCGACCGCATGAAGT
This sequence comes from Roseitalea sp., assembly GCF_984466335.1. NCBI lineage: Bacteria > Pseudomonadati > Pseudomonadota > Alphaproteobacteria > Hyphomicrobiales > Ahrensiaceae > Roseitalea > Roseitalea sp. The sequence continues at coordinate 849 of NZ_CFIFWG010000106.1, forward strand.
GTGTTGCGGCCACATTGACCGACACGCTCACATGATCGGGCCACTCGGTCGCCGCGCGGCAGGCGGCCAGCAGCGTCCACTTGCCGATCTCGACGATGAGGTTGGACTGCTCGGCGATCGTGATGAACTCGACGGGCGATATCTCGCCGCGAATCGGATGATCCCAGCGGATCAGCGCTTCCATGCAGCAGATCCGGCCGCTGTCCGCGCTGATCATCGGCTGATAGCAAAGGCGGAACTCGTCGCCTTCGAGCGCCTGGTGCATCTCCCGTTCAAGCATCCGCCGCTCGCGCTGCGCAAAATCCATCTGCGCCTCGAAGTAACGGAACACGCCGCGACCGTCTTCCTTTGCCCGATAGAGCGCAAGGTCCGCATTGCGCAGGATCTGCTCAGGCCGCGTGCCGTGCTGGGGCGCCAGCGCGATGCCGGCGCTGACACCGATCCAAAGCGTTTCACCGTCGATCTCATAGGGTTCGAGCACCTCGGCGATCAGGCGCGCGGCCAGCTTTGCGGCAAAGACCGCATCGTTGCTCCGCTCGACGATGATGGCGAATTCATCGCCCCCCAGACGCGCCACGCAGTCCTGCGCGCGCACGATGCCCGCGATCCGATCGGCGATCTCCGTCAGCAGCTTGTCGCCGGTCGGGTGGCCGTAGGTGTCGTTGACGAGCTTGAACTTGTCCAGGTCGAGGAACAGGAGCGTGAACGGCGTGCCGTAGCGCTCAAGCATCTTTACGGCGCCATCGAGCCGTTCGGTGAAGCTTGCGCGGTTGAAAAGGCCCGTCAGCGTGTCCCGGTGCGCCAGTTGGATGATCTTGCTCTCGGTCGCCTTTTCGGCGGTGATGTCGCTGACGGTTCCCACATAGCCGGGCGCGCCGAGCGAATCGATGACCGCCGGACGCCCGGAGACGCGCCACCACCGGGTCTCGTCCTGGATGGTGACCGTCACTTCGACGCCATCGAATGGCTGCGTCCGGGCGAGCGCATCCTCTATCAGCCCGATCCCGGTGGCGCCCGGCGCTGCGATCCGCCCCATCAGCGGAAAAAGCGCCGTGTCCTGCGCCTGGTCGGGATTGATGCCGAGCCGGTTGCAAAGCCGCGGCGAGACGCGGACGATCATGCCCCTGTCGTCGATCTCCCAGAACCATTCCGACGCGGTCGCCTCATACCCTTCGAGCAGGTGGCGCGTGACGTCGGCCTCCTCCTTGTTCCGGATTTCCAAGCCGATGCGTGCGATGAATGTCCGGCATAGGTAGATCCCCGCCCAGGGCAGGAACACAAGGCCGATCAGCACAAGGATGACCGCCGTCGCCGCGACCGCCTGATGCGACACCGGCACGAGCCCGGCGAGCGCGCAGGTCGTACCCGTTCCGACGAACAGCAGCATGGCTCCCGCAAGGGGCGCCAGCACGAAGCAGACCAACAGCATGGCCGAGGACAGGACGGCCGTCACGACGATCAGCATGCTCGTGTCGGCGTCCGGAAGGGCGTAGGCCACCAGCCCGCCCCAGACCAAGCCCGCCGTCACCGCGATCAGATATATCCGGTTGAGGGCGTGGGTGCCGCCGAAGTCGCGAACGCCACGGACGCGCCGGAACTTCCACCAGACCCGCATGACGTAGGCCTGTAGCAAGGCGTTGACGCCAAGAAGGGCAATGACCGGCGAAAAATGGGCGTGGTCCATGGCGGTATAGACCATCGGACCGGTCGCAGCGGCGGAGCCTATCGCCATGATCGGCAGCATCTGCACGACGACCGTGAACTGCGCCGCGGTGGCCCGGCGCCGCTGCGAAGGGTTGAAGCCGCCCAGACCGACCAGACGGTCTGCGGCATGGCCGAATTTGCGAAGCGCGGGCTTGAGCGGCATGGGGTCTCCCTATGGGGAGCAACCTATCGGCAGCGGGTTAAGCAATTGTTCCGAATGGTTTATGCAATCGCCCGATTTGTGGCGGCCCTATGCCTTGCATTGCAACGGCCCGATTCAGCGGAATTTTACCCAGAGCCTTAAAGCGCCCTTCAAACATGCCCGCATAAGAGAGCGTCATCTGACCATGACCGGGGCGATTATGGCAAACACGGCCGAACACGTCGAATTCGAACACGCCACGCTTGGTGCCTTGACCGGCAGTCTTGGCGACCGCAGGGCCGGTTCGGTGGCGCTTCTGGGCAACGCGCGCCATTCGCTGCTCCTCGAACAGCCGATCACCGACTTTCTCGACGGCCGCAGGGCCAAGAAAGGGGTATCTGACGCCGAGCGACAGGTGCCCTTCGCCGATGAAGAACCGGCCGACCGTCGCGCAGGTCGTGGACGATGTCCGGGAGGCCGCCTGACCATGCAGGCGCAGGCCAAACGATTGCTGGCGATCGACGGTGACGTCTCATCGGCGGAGTTGATCGCGCGGATCGCCGAACGGTGCCGCTACGCGGCTTTCGCCACGTCCGACTCGCGCGGCGTGATGAACCTGACCACGGCGCTCAAACCATCGATCCTGGCCGTCGACATCTGCATGCCGAGCCTGGACGCAAACGATCTGCTGGAACGGCTGGCAAGGCGCGGTTACACCGGACGGATCCTGATCGTCAGCGGACAGGGCCCGCATGTTCTGGAGGAAGCGCGACAAAGAGCGCTCGCGCTGGGACTGAGCGCCCCGCACGCCCTGCAAAAGCCGCTGGATATTCCGGCCCTGCGCAGCATCCTGCTTGACGGCGAACTCGCGCCGGCGGCGTAAAGCCGGATCGGCGAGCCTGACCTCGGCTATGCAGGGCCTGGTTCATCTGGCCCAGAAGGCGCTGTAGGTCGACCGGTTTGTTGTCGAAGTCCGTCTGGCCCATAGCGCATCCTTGTGATGGTCACGGATCAACAGGCCATCACATGACGGGACCGAGCAGCTAAGTGGACATCAGGTCGAACCAGGCGCGGGCGAGGTCGGCGGCATGGTCCAGACAATCGCAGTGCGCATCGACCTGCACCTTCGAGCCGTCCCTGCCAAGCGTGATGAAGGCGAACATCGGCTCTTCGGTGTCCTCGCCCAGCCATCCGGCCGCGGCAACGCGTTGCGCCCCGTTCTCCCCGAAAACCGGCAGGTTGAACAAAAACGCCACATTGCTGGCCGCGCACGCATTGCGGACGCTGGCCTCGAAGCCCTCGACGCGTATGTCCTCGGCGCCGAGCGCCAGTTCCAGCTCAACCAGCTTGAGCGCTCCATCGGCGCCGGGCTCGCCGGCTTCGATCGGCCGGCTCATTGAGGTCGTTCTCATGATGTGTTCCTATAGGGCCTGTGGGGATTCAGGTTTCGGGTCCCCACAACCTAGAACCATTGCGGGCCGGCGCCACCCTGCCGTCGGCGAATGGCCGTTCCTGGGCACCTGCGCGCGAAGCCTTTGACTTTGCGCGACAAGGCGTTAACGCTGCGTGAGAGCCGGCCGGCCGCCGGCGCGGCGATTGCGCAAGAGGGCAAAGGTGCTGCCGCTGACCGCCAGACTGCCCGCCCGAAGGGCCTCGCTCGGCGCCCGGTGGGCGTTGAGGTTTGCGGTGTTCCTGCCGTTGCTTGCGGGCCTTTCCGTCCTCGCCCATCGCGGCGGACTGATCGACACGCCGACCTTTGTGATCCTGATCGTCCTTTGCGGTGTCATCTGCATGGTCGGGCTCTGCCTTTTCGCGGTCGGTCTGAGAAGCCTTTGGGTGCGCGGCACGGCCGGCGGGCGGCGCCTGTCCTGGGCCTTGTTCCTGCTCATGCCCTTCATCGCGCTCTATCTGGCCGCGGCGCTGGCTTACATGATTCGGCCGGCCCTGTCGGACGTTTCCACCGATCCGATCAATCCGCCGCCGTTCGCCGCCGAACTGCGCGCCGGCGGCGCCGATGCGGCCGCGCTCGCCGCTGCCCGCGCGCCGCACGGCGATCTCCGTCTTTCGGGTTTGCGTTTCAAGGCGCCGCTCGATGCGACGCGCGACGTTTTCGGGCAGGTCGCCGCCGGCCTCCGCTGGCGGCGCGTGCGCCAGCGGGGCCGGATCGGCGCCGATGACGAACTGTTCGTCGAATACAGCTATCGCACGCCGGTGCTGGCCATGCCCGTCAATATCGTGGTCCGGGCGACCGACGAGGGCGACACGACCTTCATCGATGTGCGGTCGCGCCTTGGCCATCTGCGCCATGATCTTGGCCTTAACGCTTGGATCGTCGGCCGTTTCCTCGCCGATCTCGATTATGCGATGATCGGCGTCGCCGAACCCTGACGGATACTTCAAGCCGGCTTGAAGCGCCCCTCGATCGACGGCGGCCCCTCGGTCGCCGCAAGGCCGCGGGCGACCATGTCCTCAAGGTGGGCGAACACGGAAAGGGCGGCCGCGCCGTGCAGGCGCGGATCGGTGTCGCGGTAGATCTGGGCGACCATGGCGGGGATCGTCTCCTCGCCCGCGCGCAGCCGTTCCAGGATCGCCCGCTCGCGCATCCTGCGGTGGGCCTTCAGCCCGCGCACGAAGGCGGCCGGGTTTTCGACCGGGCCGCCATGGCCCGGCAGGTAGAGCCGGTCCGTATCCACCCGCGCCGCCATCACGTCGAGCGAGGCCATATAGTCGGCCATCGCCCCGTCCGGCGGCGCGACGATCGAGGTCGCCCAGCCCATGACGTGATCGCCGGTGAAGACGGTGCCATGGCCCTTGAGCGCGAAGGCGAGGTGGTTGGCCGTGTGGCCGGGCGTGGCGATCGTCTCGATCCGCCAGCCATCGCCGTCGACCGCATCGCCATGGTCGAGCGCGGTGTCCGGCACGTGATCGCGGTCGGCCGCCGCGTCCAGCGGGTTGACCTCGCCGATGTGCAGGTCGCGCGCCGCATGATGGGCCGCCGCGCCGACGATGAGCGCGCCGGTCGCCTCGCGCAACCTGCGCGCCAGCGGCGAGTGGTCGGCATGGGTATGCGTCACGAACAGGTGGCTGACGGGACGGCCGCCGATCGCCGCAAGCAGCGCCCGCAGATGATCGTCGTCATCGGGGCCCGGATCGACGACGGCCAGCGTATCGCCGCCGACAATGTAGCTGTTGGTGCCTTGAAAGGTGAAGGCGGACCGGTTTTTCGCCGTGACGCGGCTGACGGCCTCGGCCACCGGCACCGGTTCGCCGTGGCGCGGGTCGAAGGCGAGCGAGAAGGATGGCGTTTGCGACACGGGCCTTGCCTGCATATGGGCGGAGCGGCGGCCTTGCTGGCCGGCCGGCCAGCCGATATACGACCCTTTCATGCGCGGCGGAAGCCCGCTCGTCCATTCCAGAGCAAGGAGTCCTTTTTCCTCATGGCCATCTCATCGAACGCGCAGGCGCCGGTCTATGGCGCCGTTCCGGGCGAAGGCGCCATGCGCCTGGTCGTTCTCGTGCTGCTTGCGATCGCGGGCTCGCTGCTGATCGCGCTGGCCGGCCAGATCAAGGTGCCCTTCTATCCGGTGCCCGCAACGTTGCAGACATTGGCCGTGTTCGTCATCGGCGCCGCCTACGGCCTGCGCCTGGGCGGCGCGACCGTCGCCTTCTACCTGGCCCAGGGCGCGCTCGGCCTTCCGGTCTTCACCGGAGGTGCCGGTCTTGCCTATATGGCGGGGCCGACGGGCGGCTTTCTGGCCGGCTTTCTTGCCGCCGCGGTCATCATCGGATGGGCCGCCGACCGAGGCTGGGCGCGCAAACCCTTCAAGCTTTTCGCGGCCACCGTCGTCGGCGGCACTGTCCTTCTGGCCCTGGGCCATGCCTGGCTGTCGGGGCTGATCGGCCCCGAAAAGGCATGGCTGGCCGGCGTGCGGCCCTTCATCCTGCCCGAACTGACCAAGGCGGCCCTGGCGTCGGCGCTCATTCCGGCCCTTGCCGCGCTGTTCCATCGCCGTTGACCGGTAACGCTGCGCAACCGAAGGCCGCGCCCCCGGGCGCGGCTTTTTTATGCGCCGACTTGCGCTCGGCTTGAACGAAAGTACAAACTGGATCGATAAAGGTCCGGCCGATCATGGCTGCCCCAGGAGCGCCCATGACATCACGCACCGCCTTCGTGCTCAACGGCGAACCGGCGATCACGCATGCGCGGCCGGACATGACGGTGCTCGATCTGCTGCGCGATGCGTTTTCCGGCAAGGGCACCAAGGAGGGCTGCGCCGAGGGCGATTGCGGCGCCTGCACGGTGCTGTTCCGCCGGGGCGGCGAGGCGGGTGCCCCGCTTCTTGCGGCCAATGCCTGCATCATGGCCGTCGCGCAGATCGATGGCGGCGAGATCGTCACCGTCGAGGGGCTCGGCGGCCAAAAAGGCGCGCTCAACGCCGTTCAGGACGAAATGGCCAAAAACGGCTCGTCGCAATGCGGCTTCTGCACGCCGGGCATCGCCGTGGCGCTGACCGGGCTTCTGGCGCGCGATGACGATCCCGGCGAGGACGCGATCCACGACGCGCTGGCCGGCAATCTGTGCCGCTGCACGGGCTATCGGCCCATCGTCGACGCGGCCAGGGCGGCCGCCGCGCGCCTGCGTGCCGAAGGAGCACTGCCGGCGGCCATCGTCCCGGAACGCCCCCTTGTCGCCGCGCGCACCGATGCGGGCGGCGCGACGGCGCACCGGCCGCGCGATCTGCGCGGATTGCTGAAGCTGCGCCGCGACCGTCCCGACGCGGTTCTGCTCGCCGGCGGCACGGATCTGGCCGTGCCGCTCGCCGGCTATGAGACCCGATGGCCCGACATCATCCATACCGGCCATGTCGCCGAACTGCGGCGGATCGAGACCACCGAAGACCATTGGACCTTCGGCGCGGCGGCGACATGGGAGGAAGTTCTGGACGCGGTGCGCCAGGACCATCCGTCCTTCGCCACGCTGATCCGCCGCTTCGGCTCGACGCAGATCCGCTCGATGGGCACGATCGGCGGCAATATCGGCACGGCGAGCCCGATCGGCGACGGCCCCCCGGCCCTGATCGCGCTCGGGGCGACCATCACGCTCGCCTCGCTCGACGGCGGCGCGCGCGCCCTGCCGCTCGAAGACTTCTTCCTGGACTATCGCAGGACCGAACTGCGTGAGGGCGAGGTGATCGTCTCGGTGACGGTGCCGCGCGCCCGTTCGGGCGAAATCATGCGCACCTACAAGGTCTCCAAGCGCTACGACCAGGACATTTCCACCGTCTGCGGCGCCTATTGGCTGAAGATGGGCGGCGAGGCGGTTGCCGATGCGCGCATCGCCTATGGCGGCATGGCGGCGACGCCCAGGCGCGCCCCGCGCGCCGAAGCGGCGCTGCGCGGCAAGCCGCTCAACATCGTGACCGCGCGCGAGGCGGGCACAGCGCTCGCCTCGGACTTCGCCCCGCTGACCGACTGGCGCGGCTCGGCCGGGTACCGCCAGCGCGTCGCCGCCGGGCTGATGGAACGGCTGGCGCATGAGCTTGCTGGCGAAGCTGTCGAGGTGATGATGCTGTGAACGAACGCGTCAAAACCGTTCAGCGCGCCGTGGTCGGCAAGGGCATCGCCCATGACAGCGCCAAAAAGCACGTCTCCGGCGAGGCCGTCTATATCGACGACATGGCCGACCTTCCGGGCACGCTGCACGCCGCGCTGATCCTGTCGCCCGTCGCCGCCGGAACCTTGAAGGGCATGGACACGGCCAAAGCGGCGGCAATGGAGGGCGTCGCCGCCATCGTGACCGCGGCCGACATTGCCGGCGCCAACCAGATCGGGCCGATCGTGCTCGACGAGCCGCTGTTCGCGCAAAGGGAGCTGGACTATCTGGGCATGCCCGTCGGTGCCGTGGCGGCCGAAAGCTGCGAGCAGGCCGTGCGCGCCGCCCATGCGGTCGATTTCGACATCGCCGAACGCGAGCCGGTTCTGGACGTCGAGGCGGCGCACCGGCGCGGCGACTATGTGATCGACGCGCAGCGGCTGGTCGCCGGCGATGTCGACGGCGCGCTTGAAAGCGCCGACCGGATCGTCGAGGGCCGGCTCGACATTGGCGGCCAGGACCATTTCTACCTCGAAACCCAGATCGCCTGTGCCGTTCCGGGCGAGGACGGCGACATGACGGTCCATTCCTCGACCCAGCACCCCACCGAGGTGCAGCACCATGTCGCCCATGTTCTGGGCTGTTATGCCAACGCCGTCGACGTTCAGGTGCGGCGCATGGGCGGCGGCTTTGGCGGCAAGGAGAGCCAGGCGACGATCATCGCCGCCGCCGCCGCCCTATTGGCCCGAAAGACGGGACAGCCGGTCAAGCTGCGCCTCAAGCGTTCGGCCGACATGATGGCGACGGGCAAGCGCCACGACATGGTCTCGAAATGGCGCGTGGGGGTGACGAAGGCGGGCCGCATCCTGGGCGCCGACGTCGAATATCTGGTCCGCGCCGGCAACACGGCCGACCTGACCGGCCCGGTCATCACCCGTGCGATGACGCATACGGACAATGCCTATCATTTTCCGGCGGCGCGCTTCGTCGGCCATGCCTGCAGGACCAACACCGTCTCCAACACCGCCTTTCGCGGGTTCGGCGGGCCGCAGGGCATCGTCACCGCCGAGGCGATGATCGACCAGATCGCCCGCGAACTGAAGCTCGATCCGAACCATGTCCACGCGGTCAACTATTACGGCCCCGAGACCGGAGAGGTGACGCCCTACGACCAACCGGTCGAGCACAACCGCCTGGTCGAGGTGACCGACGCGATCCTGCATTCCGCCGATTGGCAGCGCCGCCGTGACGAGATCGACGCGCACAATGCCAGCGAGCCCGTGATCCGGCGCGGGCTGGCGATGATGCCGGTCAAGTTCGGCATTTCCTTCAACCTGCCCTCGCTCAACCAGGCCGGCGCGCTGGTCCATGTCTATCAGGACGGCTCGGTCCATCTGAACCATGGCGGCACGGAGATGGGGCAGGGCCTGTTCATCAAGGTCGCCCAGGTGGTGGCCGAGGTCTTCCAGCTCGATATTGACAAGGTGAAGATCACCGCCACGCACACCGGCAAGGTGCCCAACACCTCGCCAACGGCGGCGTCAACGGGGTCGGATCTGAATGGCATGGCCGCCTTCAAGGCGACGAGCGCCATTCGCGACCGCATGACACCGATCGCCGCCGAGCATTTCGCGGTGGCCGAAGACGAGATCGTCTTCCGCGAGAACCGCGTGCATGCCGGCAACCGATCCATATCCTTCGGCGCACTGGCGAAGATGTGCTGGGCGGCGCGCGTGTCGCTGTCGGAGGCGGGACACTACGCCACGCCCAAGATCCATTGGGATGTGAAGACGATGAAGGGCCGGCCCTTCTTCTATTTCACCTATGGCGCCGCCGTCGCAGAGGTCGCGGTCGACACGCTGACCGGCGAGAACCGCTGCCTGCGCGCCGACATATTGCAAGATTGCGGCGCCTCGCTGAACCCGGCCGTCGATCTGGGCCAGATCGAGGGCGCCTTCGTGCAGGGCATGGGCTGGCTGACCTGCGAGGAGCTGTGGTGGGACAAGGCGGGCCGGCTGCGCACCATCGGCCCGTCCACCTACAAGATTCCCGGATCGCGCGACGTGCCGCCCGCGTTCAACGTCTCGATCCTCGAAGGCGCGCCGAACGCCGAAGAGACCGTGTTCCGCTCCAAGGCCGTCGGCGAGCCGCCGCTGATGCTGGCGGTGTCCGTGTGGCTGGCGCTGCGCGATGCGGTCGCCTCCTGCGGCAAGGGCGGCCTTTCGCCGAACCTGCGCACGCCGGCGACGCCCGAGGCGGTGCTGGACGCCATCGACGATATCGGCGCGCGCTCGGCGTGAACCGGCGGTTGGCCGCCGCGGAACAATATTTCCCCCATTGCCGCCCCAATAGATGATCAGACTTCGCCATGACGCCGCCGGGCGGCTACCCATTGCTCATACGCACCGTGAGCGATGGGCTATATCGAGGCAAATGAGCACCATCATGCTGACATCGCTGATCCCGACCCTGCGCCGCGCCGGCCGCGCTGCGCTCGACATTTACGAGCGCGGTTTCACGGTCGACCGCAAGGCCGACCGCACGCCGGTGACCGAGGCCGACCTGGCCGTGGACGAGATCGTCGTCTCGGCCTTGCAGAAGAGCTATCCGGCGATCCCCGTGGTCAGCGAGGAAAGGCTGGCCAGCCTTGAGGCGGCGCGGGGGGCGCATCGCTTCTTCCTGGTCGACCCGATCGACGGCACCAGGGAGTTCATCGGCCGCACGGGCGAGTTCACCATCAATATCGGGCTGATCGAGGGCGGCGTGGATGTGCTGCTGCTGTCGGTCGGTGCCGATCTGCCTTACTTCTGCGGC
>NZ_CFIFWG010000107.1:0-11072 GCF_984466335.1 Roseitalea sp.
TCGTTCTCGATCAGGTTCTGCGGCGTCGGCGCCAGATCGATGTCTTCGGACGTCGTGCCTTCCTCGGCGGCCGCGCCATTGTCCGCCGAACGTTCCTGCGAAGCGGCGGGCGCGCCCTGCGATCGGGTGCCGGCGCCCGGGCCGATGACGACCACGTCCGCGGGCCCGCCCGGCGTTGAGATGACGGCGGGCTCCTCGCCCGCGGGCGGCGCGTCGAACTCGACGAACAGCACGGACGGAAGCGCGGCGTCGACATAGACCGTATAGCCGGCCGTGGCCGGAACCGCCGTTGCGGCGCACAGCACGGTCGCCGCGAGAAGGGCAGACAGGCGGTTTTTCATGGAGCCGGTCCCCGGTTTTCGTGTATCACCCGCTTCGAGATTATGCCCATATGGTTGAGATGATGTTGCCCGACTTGGCTAACGAGCCCTTAACGGGCCGGCCGTCTGCCGGCGCGCCGGCCCCGGTCGTGGCGACCGGCGAGGACGCCGCCGCCCGCGCCGCCGCCATCCTGGCGCAAGGCGGCCTTGTCGCGCTGCCGACCGAGACGGTCTACGGGCTGGCGGCCGACGCGACCGACGGGCAGGCTGTCGCGCGCATTTTCGCCGCCAAGGGCCGGCCGCGCTTCAACCCGCTGATCTGCCATGTCGACGGCTTGGCGATGGCGCGCGCCGTGGCCCGCTTTTCGCCCCTTGCCGCGCGGCTCGCGGCCGCGTTCTGGCCCGGTCCGCTGACGCTCGTGCTGCCGCTTGCGCGCCAGGGCTTCATCCATCCGCTGGTGAGCGCCGGGCTCGGCACGGTCGCCGTGCGGATGCCGCGCGGTTTCGCCCGCGACGTGATCGCCCGGCTGGGCCGCCCGGTCGCCGCGCCCAGCGCCAACCCGTCCGGCAGGATCAGCCCGACCACCGCGCGGGCGGTCGCCGACGGCCTGGGCGACCGCGTCGACCTGATCGTCGATGCCGGCCCTGCCCGCATCGGCCTTGAATCGACGATCGTGCGCATCGACGGCGACCGGCCCGCATGCCTGCGGCCCGGCGGCCTGCCGGTCGCCGAGATCGAGGCCGTGGCGGGCGGGCCGGTCGCGCGCGCCGCCAAGGATGCCGCGGTCGCCGCGCCGGGCATGCTGGCCTCGCACTATGCGCCCGACATGCCGGTGCGGCTCGATGCCTCCGTGGTCCGGCCGGGCGAGGCGTTGCTGGCTTTCGGACCGGACCGGATCGACGGCGCGGACCGGGCCGCCGCCATCGCCAACCTTTCGCCGGAGGGCGATCTGACCGAGGCCGCCGCCAACCTGTTCGCCATGATGGCCGCGCTCGATGCGGCCCGGCCGACGGCCATCGCCGTCATGCCGGTTCCCGCCGAGGGGCTTGGCGAGGCGATCAACGACCGGCTGGCGCGGGCCGCCGCGCCGAGGGCGAACGCATGAAAGAGGCGCTGCGCGACCGGTTCACCGGCATCGTGGGCGCGGGGAACGCGCTCGTCGCCGATGCCGATGTCGCCCCGCACCTGCATGAGTGGCGCGGCCGCTGGACCGGGCGCACCGCCGCCGTCCTCAAGCCCGGCTCCACCGATGAGGTCGCGGCGATCCTCAGGCTTGCCAGCGAGACCGGAACGCCGATCGTGCCCCAGGGCGGCAATACCGGCCTTGTCGGCGGCCAGATACCCGACCCAAGCGGCGGGGCGGTGATCCTCTCCACAAACCGGCTCGACCGTATCCGCGCGGTCGATGTCGAAGGTGACACGATCGCCGTGGACGCCGGCGTGCCGTTGCAGACGGTCCAGGAGACGGCCGCATCCCATGATCGGCTGTTTCCGCTGTCGCTGGCATCCCAGGGCTCCTGCCAGATCGGGGGGAACCTTGCGTCCAACGCCGGCGGGACCGGCGCGCTCGCCTATGGCGTGGCGCGCGATCTGTGCCTGGGGTTGGAGGTCGTGCTGCCCACCGGCGAGGTGCTCGACGATCTCAACCGCCTGAAGAAGGACAATACCGGCTATGACCTGCGCGATCTGTTCATCGGCGCCGAGGGCACGCTCGGTGTGATCACGGCGGCGGTGCTCAGGCTCTTTCCCAGGCCGCGCGGCCGCGCCGCCGCCTTCCTGGCGGTGCCGTCTCCGGAAGCGGCGCTCGATTTCTTCCGCGCGGCGCGCGATGCGTGCGGGCCGTCCCTGACCGCGTTCGAACTGATGGCGCGGATGGGCGTCGCCTTCACCGTCCGGCACATGCCGGGCGTCCGCGACCCGCTCGACGCGCCCCATCCCTGGTATGTGCTGATGGAGGTTTCATCGGGCCGGTCGGAGGAAGATGCCCGCGCGACGCTCGACCGGCTGATCGAGGCCGCTTTCGGCGATGGCCGGCTGGCGGACGGCGTGGTCGCGGCCAGCGAGGCGCAGCGCCTGTCGCTGTGGCGCCTGCGCGAGGCCATGTCCGAGAGCCAGATCCCCGAGGGCGGCTCGATCAAGCACGACATCTCGGTGCCCGTCGCGGCGATACCCGCCTTCATCGCCGAGGCCGGCCGCGCCGTTCTCGACATCGTGCCCGACGCCCGTCCCTGCCCCTTCGGCCATGTGGGCGACGGCAATCTACACTATAACGTCTCCCAGCCCGCGGGCTGGGAAAAGCAGGCGTTCGTGGCGCTGACGGAGCGGATCACGCCCGCCGTGCACGCGGTCGTGCGCGCCCATGGCGGCTCGATCTCGGCCGAGCACGGCATCGGCCAGATGAAGCGGGCGGAACTGGCGGCGGTCAAATCGCCGGTCGCGCTCGATCTGATGCGGCGCATCAAGACGGCGTTCGATCCGGCCGGGATCATGAATCCGGGCAAACTCTTGTAGCGGGTGGCTATTGGTCGTCGCGCGCGGGGCGGTACTCGCCCGTCGCGGGATCCTTGACGAGCGTGCCGACGGCCTTGGTGCCGGCTTCCTTTTCGGCGCGGCGCACCCGCGCGGACACCTTTTCGGCCTCGCGCACGAAGGCGCGATAGCCCAGATAGCCGACCAGCGCCACGGCGGCGAAAAACAGAAGCTGGGGCATTCACACCTCCCTTGCCGGTCCGGTCAAAGCCCGTACCGGTTCCAAAGAGCACGTTCCTCAAGGGCGGACAAGAGCCCGCCCGCCGCCTGCGCGGCGATCGGCGCGGGATCGGTTCCGCCCAAACCCGTCACGCCGGGCTGCGGCCGCCGGCCGAGCAGACCGCGCGGCATGGTGACGAGCTTGAGCTGCGCCTTGTCGCCGTAACGTTCGCGCACGAAGGCGCGCATGTCGCCCAGATGATCGACCAGACCGAGTTCCCTGGCCTTGCCGCCGGCCCAGAACCGCCCCGTGAACAGGTCCGGATCGTCGGCCAGCCTGTCCGCGCGCCGCTCCCTGACCAGATCGATGAAGGTCTGGTGCACCTCGATCTGGATGGCCTTGAGGCGCTCGATATCGTCTTCCTTTTCCGGCTGGAACGGATCGAGCGTGGACTTGTTCCGGCCGGCCGTGTAAACGCGCCGCTCGATGCCGATCTTCCGGATCGCCTCGGTGAAGCCGAAGCCGGCCGAAACCACGCCGATCGAGCCGACGATGGACGACGGATCGGCGATGATCTCGTCGCCCGCCAGCGCGAGCATATAGCCGCCCGAGGCCGCCACATCCTCGGTGAAGACCAGAACCGTCTTGTCCTTTTCGGCGGCCAGGTCGCGAATGCGCTTGAAGATCAGCCGCGACTGCACCGGCGAGCCGCCCGGCGAGTTGACGCTGATCGCCACCGCGGGCGCCTTCTTGACCGAAAAGGCGCGCTCCAGCGCCGGCGCGACGGCGGCCAGCGACAGGTTCTGCTGCAAGGACGAGCCGCCCGGAGCGATCACCCCGCGCAGCCGGACGACCGGAACGAGCGGTGCCGATTTGCGGTAGCGCGCCGGCAGGAAACGCGTCAACATGTTGGCCACGGCGGGTCCCCGTCATTGCTTTGCAGCCTATGTAAGCGGCGCGGGGCGCAGTACAATGGCGCCGCCCCCCGCTCGGGCATGGGCCGCCTCGATTTCGCGCCGAAGCGCTGGACGGAGCCGACTGATGCGCGACCGGAAATTGACGTTTACGTAAAAAGCATGTAGCGCATTCGGGTCGGCGGATGCTGGCCGGCCGTTTGCAGGGAGGCAGACATGTATCGCGCACCCGTCGACGACATCATCCACGCGCTCAAGGCCGTCTCGGGCCTTGGCGAGGCGATGGCCCAGGGCCGTGCCGGCGACCTGACCTCTGATCTGATCGAGGCGATCATGCGGGAGGCGGGAAAGTTCGCGACCGACCGCATCGCGCCGCTGCACCTGTCCGGCGACCGCCAGGGCGCGCGCCTTGCCGACGGCGCCGTCACCATGCCCGACGGCTGGGCCCGGCTTTACGCCGACTGGATCGAAGGCGGCTGGAACGGCCTGCCCGGCCCCCAGGCGCATGGCGGCCAGGGGCTGCCCATGTCGCTGGCCATGGCGGCCATGGAGATGTGGAATTCCGGGTCCATGGCCTTCGGCCTCTGCCCGATGCTGACCATGGGCGCGGTCGAGGCGCTTGAGCGCCATGCGACCGACGATCTGAAATCGGTCTATCTGGACAAGCTCGTTTCCGGCCGGTGGACCGGAACGATGAACCTGACCGAGCCGCAGGCGGGCTCCGACCTCGGCGCGTTGAAATGCCGTGCCGAGCCCTTCGGCGACGGCACATACCGCATCTTCGGCCAGAAGATCTACATCACCTTCGGCGACCACGATCTGACCGACAACATCGTCCATCTGGTGCTCGCGCGCCTGCCCGACGCCCCGGCCGGCACGCGCGGCCTGTCGATGTTTGTGGTGCCCAAGTTCCTGGTCGGCGGGGACGGCGCGCCCGGCGCGCGCAACGATGTGTTCTGCGGCGGCATCGAGCACAAGCTTGGTATCCACGCCTCGCCCACCTGCACGATGATCTTCGGCGACGGCAGGCATGGCGATGCGCCCGGCGCGGTCGGCTGGCTGGTCGGCGAGGAGAACCGGGGCCTGAACTGCATGTTCACGATGATGAACAATGCCCGCCTGGCTGTGGGTGTCCAGGGCGTGGCGGTGGCCGAGGCGGCGACCCAGAAGGCCCTCGCCTATGCCAATGAGCGCCGGCAGGGCAGGGCCCCCGGATGGGACGGCGAGGGCATGAGCCCGATCGTCCTGCACCCGGACGTGCAGCGCGACCTTCTGACCATGAAGGCGATGACCGGCGCGGCGCGCGCGATCTGCTATGCCTGCGCCCACGCCATCGACATGGCGAAGGCGGGCACGGACGAGGAACGCCTGTTCTGGCACGAGCGGGCGGGCCTTCTGACGCCGGTCGCCAAGGCCTTTTCCACCGACATCGGCTCGGACGTCGCCTCGCTCGGCGTGCAGGTGCATGGCGGCATGGGCTATATCGAGGAGACGGGAGCCGCCATCTACATGCGCGACGCGCGC
This sequence comes from Roseitalea sp., assembly GCF_984466335.1. Lineage (NCBI taxonomy): Bacteria > Pseudomonadati > Pseudomonadota > Alphaproteobacteria > Hyphomicrobiales > Ahrensiaceae > Roseitalea > Roseitalea sp. Next base: position 5,449 of record NZ_CFIFWG010000107.1, read on the forward strand.
ATCGCCCCGATCTATGAGGGCACCAACGGCATCCAGGCGGTCGATCTGGTGCAGCGCAAGCTGCCGCTGTCCGACGGCGCGTGCGTCGGCGCCTATCTCGACGAGCTGTGCGGCATACTCGACAGGTTGCGCGCCTCCAACGACACGCGGTTCGGCGATGCCGGACGCTGTCTGCAAGCGGCATTGACCGACCTGCGCGCGGCGACCGCATGGCTGACCGGCAAGCTGGCCGAGGGCGACACGCAGGCCGTTCTCGCCGCCGCGACCCCCTATCAGCACCTGTTCGGCCTGACCGCCGGAGGCGTCTATCTGGTCAAGGGCGCGCTGGGGGCGGCCAACGGCGTCGACCGCGCTTCGCTCGCCCGCTTCTATGCCGAGAACCTGGCCGGCCAGTCGGGGCCACTGCGCGACCGGGTCGAACGGGGCGCGGCCAGCCTTGCCGCCGCCGGCCGCGCGCTGGTGGCCTGAGATGAGCGCGGCACCCGAAAAGGCCCAGCGGCACATCCTCGTTTCGCGCGAGGGGCCCGTTCAGATCATAAGGTTCAACCGTCCCGGCAAGAAGAACGCGATCACCCGCGCCATGTACGCCGCGCTGACCGAGGCGCTCGCCGAGGCCGAGGCCGACGATGCGGTGCGCGTTCACGTGATCCTGGGGCAGCCGGGCGCCTTCACCTCCGGCAACGACCTCGCCGACTTCCTCGCCTTCGCCGCGACCGGCGAGATGGGCACCGAGGTGCTCGACCTGCTGCGCATCCTGCCCACGCTCGAAAAGCCGGTCGTCTCCGGCGTCGACGGGCTTGCGATCGGCATCGGCACGACGCTGCACCTGCATTGCGACCTGACCTTCGCCACCGGGCGCTCGGTGTTCAAGGCGCCCTTCGTCGATCTGGCGCTTGTGCCCGAGGCGGGGTCGAGCCTGCTCGCCCCGGCGATCATGGGCCATCAGCGGGCTTTTGCGCTTCTGGCCCTGTGCGAGGACTTCTCGGCGCGACAGGCGGCCGATGCCGGCCTGATCTGGAAAGTGGTCGACGAGGACGCCCTCGACGCCGAGGTCATGGCCGCCGCCGGGAAGCTGGCCGCCAAGCCGCCCCGCGCGCTTGCGCTGACCAAGCGGCTGATGAAGGGCGACCGGGGGGCGATCGAGACCCGGATCGCCGAGGAGGCCCAACTGTTCGCCGCGCGGCTCAAATCCGACGAGGCGCGCGCCGCCTTCATGGCCTTCATGGCGCGCAAGGGGTAGCGGCGAGGGCGTCGATCGTCAGCTCGGCGTCAGCCATCCCTGACGCCCCCGAGCAGGAATTCCGCATTGCCGTCGCCGCCGGCGACCGGCGAGGGGATCACGCCACGCCCTGTCCAGCCGGGCCGCGCGTCCAGCCATGCCGCCAGATCGCCGGCGGCGGCCTGCGCATCGTCCGGGCGCACCAGCCCGCCCTTGCCGATCCGCTCGCGGCCGACCTCGAATTGCGGCTTGACGAGCGCGACGAGATGCGCGCCGGGCGCTGCCAGAGCGAGCGCCGGAGGCAGGGCGAGCCTGAGCGAGATGAAGCTGACATCGCAAACGATCACCGACGGCCGCGCGCCGCCCAGATCGGCCGCCTTGAGGTCGCGCGCGTTCAGCCCCTCGGTCAGGCGGACGCGCCCATCGTCCCGAAGCGGCGGGGCCATCTGCCCGTGGCCGACGTCGACCGCGTGAACCGTCGCCGCGCCCGCTTCCAGCAGCACCTGGGTGAAGCCGCCCGTCGAGGCGCCCAGATCGAGGCAGATCGCATCTCGCACGGGGACATCGAAGGCCGAAAGCGCGGCCTTGAGCTTCAGCGCGGCGCGCGAGACATAGGCGGCGGCCGGATCGGCGACGCGCACCGAAGCCGCCGGATCGCAGGGGAGGGCCGGCTTGGTGGCGAGCCGTCCGTCGACCGTCACGGTTCCGCGCAGGATCGCGTCGCGCGCCCGCGCCCGTGTGGCGAAGTGGCCGCGCTCGACGAGCAGCCTGTCGAGGCGCCCGCGTTCGTCGTCGCCGGAATGGGTCATGCGGTCTCATTGCCGGGGCGCGACGGTCGCCGTGCCCGCGCGCGATGCGGCGTTCGCCGGCGCCGCCCGGTCACTCGCCCAGCGGCTCGGTGCCCGTCGCCTCGCCGGACCGGCCGGTCTTGATCTTCTCGATCTTCAGTTCGGCCGCCTTGAGCAGCGCGTCGCAGCGCGCGCGCAGCGCCTCGCCGCGCTCGTAGATCGCGATGCTTTCCTCAAGCGCCACCTCGCCGCGTTCGAGCCGGTCGACGATCTTTTCCAGTTCCTCCAGCGCCTTTTCGAAGGAAAGGCCGGTGACATCGGCGTTCGGGTCGGTTTCGCTCATCTCTATCCCCACATCAGGCGCTGAATGTGCGTGCCGGCGGACGCGGCCAGGCCCTGCAGGTCATAGCCCCCTTCGAGCACGCTGACGAGTCGGTTGTCGGCATGCCGTCCCGCCGCCTCGATCAGCCGCCCGGTCGCCCAGTCGAAATCGTCCTCGACCAGATTGATGTTGGCGAGCGGATCGCGGTGGTGGGCGTCGAAACCGGCGGAGATCACGATCAGATCGGGCTTGAAGGCGTCGATCGCGTTCAGCACGCGCGATCTGAACGCCTCGCGGAACGCCTCGCCCGCATCGCCCGGCGACAGCGGCGCGTTGCAGATGGTGCCGTGCGCGCCGGTCTCGCCCTTGGCGCCCGTGCCCGGATAGAGCGGCATCTGGTGCGTCGAACAATAGAGTACGCTTCGGTCGTCCCAGAAAATGTCCTGCGTGCCGTTGCCGTGATGGACGTCCCAGTCGACGATGGCGACGCGCTCGGCCCCGTGCGCGGCCTGCGCGTGCCGGGCCGCGATGGCCGCGGTGTTGAACAGGCAGAACCCCATGGCGGTTTCTTTTTCGGCGTGATGGCCGGGCGGGCGCGCGGCGACGAACCCATTGTCGAACGCGCCCTCGAACACGCCGTCCACGGCGGCCATCGCCGCGCCGATGCCGTGCAGCGCCGCCTCCATGCTTTTCGGGCCGGCGACCGTGTCGGCGTCGACGCGCGCAAGGCCCTCGTCGGGAATCTGGCCGCGAACCTTGTCCAGAAAGCTTTCGGGGTGCGCCAGAAGCACGGCGCGCTCGTCGGCGCGGGGCGCCTCGACGCGGTCCAGGTCGGCGAAGGCGTCGGCGGTCAGCGCTTGTTCGAGCGCGCGCAGCCGATCGACCCTTTCGGGGTGGCCCGGCGGGGTGACGTGTTCCTTGAAGACGGCATGTTCGAAATAGCGGGTGGCCATGGCGGCAAGGTAGGCATTCGCACCGCTTCGCGCCAGCGCCCGCTTCGGCCGGCGGCCCTTTTCCACCGCCCGTTGCGCGCCGCTCAGGGCGCGTTGGCGGGCCGCTTCACGTGCCTTCGATCCGCTCTGTCGACGCGATTCGGATGCCGAACCCTTCAAGGCCGACATAGCGGCGCTCGCGGGTGGAATAGAGCCGGATCGAGCCGATGCCCAGATCGCGCAGGATCTGCGCGCCAAGGCCGATCTCGCGCCACTGGTTCTCGCGTTCGCGCGCTTCGCTGTGGGCCTCGGTGAGCGGCCGGGCGCTGTTGCGCGCAACGCCCACCGACCCCTCGCGCAGATAGACGACGACGCCGCGCCCGTGCTCGCCGACCATCCGCCGGAGGATTTCGACCGGATCGCGGCCGGACCCGAACACGTCGTCGACCACGCTTTCCAGATGCAGGCGAACCGGGACGTTCTCGCCGTCGCGCACATCGCCGATGACGATCGCCAGATGCTGCATCGGGTCCCAGGGCAGGGTGTAGGCATGGGCCGTGGCCGCCCCCGCGGCGGTCTCGACACGGCTTTCCTCCACCCGCTCGATCAGGGTTTCCTGGCGCTGGCGATGGGCGATCAGGTCGGCGACGGTGACATGTTTCAGCCCGTGCGCTTCGGCGAAGCCCGTCACCTGCGGCCCGCGCATCACCGTGCCGTCGTCATTGACCAGTTCGCAGATCACGCCGACCGGGGGCAGGCCGGCGAGCCGGCACAGGTCGACGGCGGCCTCGGTATGGCCCGAGCGCATCAAGACGCCGCCCTCGCGCGCCACCAGCGGGAAGATGTGGCCTGGCCGGACGAACTCGGCCGCGCCCGCGTTCGGATTGGCGAGGTTGCGCACGGTCAGCGTGCGGTCGTCGGCGGAAATGCCCGTGGTCGTGCCGTGCTTGTAGTCGACCGAAACGGTGAACGCGGTCGAATGGGGCGCGTCGTTCTCGGCCACCATCGGCGCCAGATTGAGGCGCCTTGCCTCCTCCGGCGGCATGGGCGCGCAGACGATGCCGGAGGTGTGCCGCACGATGAAGGCCATCTTCTCGGGCGTCGTGTGCACCGCCGCCACGATCAGGTCGCCCTCGTTCTCGCGCCCGTCATCGTCCATGACGACGACGATCTCGCCTTTTTCGAAGGCGCGCAGCGCCTCAACCACCCTGGCCTGATCATAGCTCATAATATGTCCTCAGATGCGTCCCGTCTGGCCGCGATGGCGCAGATAATGGTCGGCGATCGCGCAGGCGACCATCGCCTCGCCGATCGGCACGGCGCGGATGCCGACGCAGGGGTCGTGCCGCCCCTTGGTCCGCACTTCGACCTCCTCGCCGTCCCTTGTCACCGACCGGGTCGGCGTCAGGATCGACGAGGTCGGCTTGACCGCGAAACGCGCCACCACCGGGGCGCCCGTGGCGATGCCGCCGAGCACGCCGCCGGCATGGTTGGTCAGGAACACCGCACGTCCGTCCTCGCCGATCCGCATCTCGTCGGCATTGTCCTCGCCGCGCAGCGTGGCAGCCTCGAACCCGTTGCCGATCTCGACGCCCTTGACCGCGTTGATCGACATCAGGTGGGAGGCGATGTCCTGATCGAGCTTGCCGTAGACGGGCGCGCCCAGGCCCGCCGGCACGCCGGTGGCGACCACCTCGATCACCGCGCCCACCGACGATCCGTCCTTGCGGATCGCGTCAAGATAGGCGCCGAACCGGTCGACCGCTTCCGCATCGGGGCAGAAGAAGGGATTGGCGCTAACCGCCTCCCAGTCCCAATTGGCCCGCTCGATCCGCTCGGTCCCCATGGCGACGAGCGCGCCGCGCACCTCAAGCCCCGGCACGACCTTGCGGGCGAGCGCGCCGGCGGCGACCCGCGCGGCCGTCTCGCGCGCCGAGGACCGCCCGCCGCCGCGATGGTCGCGCAAGCCGTATTTGGCGTCATAGGTGAAATCGGCATGTCCCGGGCGATAGCGCGCCTTGATCTGCGAATAGTCCTTGGAGCGCTGGTCGGTGTTCTCGATCAGCATCGAGACGGGCGTGCCGGTGGTGATCAGCGTGTCCGGATCGTCCTCGTCTGGAACGAAGCCCGACAGCACCCCGACCGCGTCGGCTTCCCTGCGCTGGGTGGTGAATTTCGACTGGCCCGGCCTGCGCTTGTCGAGGAACGCCTGGATTTCGGCCACCGTGAAACGGATGCCGGGCGGGCAGCCGTCGACGATGCAGCCGAGCGCGGCGCCGTGGCTCTCGCCCCAGCTCGTCACGCGAAACAGATGGCCGAACGTGTTGTGCGACATGAAGGCTCCCCGGTCTGGGCCGGCTTTT